>JBOHWJ010000107.1:0-3881 GCA_050736495.1 Binataceae bacterium (SeqCode)
GGGTTGGCTCGCCTTTTTCTTCCTGCTGGGAATCTACGGCTACGCCTCGCGCGCGACCACCGCGCTGACCGACATGCTGCTGACCTGCCTGCTGCTGAGCGCATGGTTCATGGTCTATCCGCAACTCGACGGCGAAGCGTCATGGCGGCGCACGTTTGGCGCCGGCCTTATCCTCGGCCTTGCGATTTTGACCAAAGGGCCGATCGCGATCGTGCTGTTGGCGCTGGCCGCGTTCATCTACCTGCTTTCGTTGCGGCGCAATCCACTGGCGCTCGCGCGGCGCGCATGGCCGTGGGTGATGCTCGCCGTCGGCTGCGCGCTGGCCGCGATGTGGTATGTGCCCGCCTTTATCGCCGGGCGCGGCAGCGATCTTACGGGCGTGTTCATCGACGAGAACCTCGGCCACTTCCTGCCGGCGAGCATGGGCGGTACGGGCGAGGCGGCGCGGCCGGTCTATTACATTGTGGCGCGGATGTTTGGCGGATCGCTACCGTTGAGCCTGTTGGTGCCCGCGCTGATAGTGGCGTTCGCGGCCGGCGGCTTCACGTTGAAATTGCGCAAGCCGATGCTGTTTCAGTTGGCGATGGCGCTCGCGGTGATCGTGATGTTTTCCGCCGCCAGCGCCAAGCGCGACGACTATATCCTGCCGGCGCTACCGTCGCTCGCCATCTTATTCGCCGGGCTTTTTGCCACCGGCGTTGCGGCGGCATCGAGCTCAAAGGGCGGCGGCAAGTATGCGCGGCCGAATTACACGGCGTTGATTCGCGACTTCACCGCGGGTGCGATCGCGGTCGTGATGCTTGCGGTTGTAACTGCGGCGATTTTGTACTTCGGCGCCGGCGGCAGTCTCGGGGGTTGGCATCTGCGGCTGCAAACGAGCGACGCCACTTACGCCGCGATACTCTCGCATGGGTTGGGGCGGCTCGCGTTTCCCTTCGTGATTTTCATCTGCGGCGTCGCACTGGGGGCATTCGTGATATTCGCCGGACTGTGGCGGGGCCGGATTATCTGGACCGGCGCAGGTCTCGCGCTCATCTGCCTGGCCGGCACCTCCTTGTGGACCGGCACACTCAGGCCCGAGGAGGCGCGCACGCGAAGCCTCAACTTCTTCGCCGCCGAAGTACGCAACCGCGTCGGCGCCACTCCGGTCTACGTCGTCAGCGACAATCCCGGACTGGCTTACTACTATGGGCGCGCGGTGCCGTCGCTGCCGCGTGCGGTCAAGCGCGGAACCGCCATGCCGGTCACGAGCTTTTACCTGGTCGCGCGACGGCGCGAGTTAGCCCAACTGGCACCCGCATTGCGCAGCCGTCTGGAGGTAGTCTCTATATCGCACGTGATGGGTGGAGGCGGACCGCCGGTGTTGTATCTATTCGCGCGCGCGGCGGCATCGGGTGACACAGGCGCGAATGCACGCGGTGCGCGCTCCCCGGCGGATGGTTTGAACCGGGACGCGCGCTCCGCTAAATAGAAGCCATCGCCGAATGGCCCGCCCCGCCGCGCCATCGGCCGCTACCGCCGCGTATCCCAGCGAGGCCCGCATGGCGAACGAAGGATCGACCGGGTTAGAGATAACCGCCAGCCGCATAATCAGGTTCATCGTCGCGCTGCTGATGCCGGCATGGGGCATTATCATGATCGTGATCGGCGCGATTTATGGTGAGGGATGGTGGATCGCGACCGGCGCCGTCGTGTTGGCCATTGGGGTGGTGTTGTTCGCTGGAAGTTCGCTGGTTACTCCATTTCTCGGCGGCCGCTAAGCCAATCCGGCCGCGAATAACTCTACATCCCCCAGCTTGCGCGTTCTCCGGTCCGCGCGCGCAGTCGTCAATTGCCCATCCGCGGCGGCTGGAATATTCTTGGGCTGGAATGCCGATTTACGAATATGAATGCGGGTCCTGCGGTCGCATAGGGTCTCACGTAATGCTGGGGTCACGGCGGAGAAGCCGTCCCGCTTGTTCCCATTGCGGATCGACACGCAGCAGACGTGTGATGTCTTCATTCGCCGTGGTCGAGACCGAGGCCGCGCGCCTGGCGAACTTTGATCCATCCACACGGACCGGCGAGTCGTATTACCGCGACTCGCGCAACGTCGGATTGTGGGCGAAGAAACGCGCGCAACAGATGGGCGTCGACCTTGGTCCGAAGTTTGAGGAGACGGTGGAAAAGGCGCGCAGCGGCAAGCTCATAAAGGATATGATCTGACGGATGGCCGTGAGGTCGAAGCATTGGTGGACAATTCCATTCCCCGCTCAAATGGCTGCACGGGGCGGCGGGCTTCGCCGCCGGTTGAGATGCGACCTCGCTTACGGCGGCAACGTGCCGGGAGTCGTCGGGTGACAGGGTTGGTTTGACACTTTTATTAGCGCCAGTTACATCAGGGATCGAGCGGTATCATGTATTTTAATTTCGCCGTACCACTTGGCTTAGCCGTCATCGGGCTGATTTTCATGGCCGCGATGATTGGGCTGCAGAAGCTGCTTGCGCCGAGCAACCCGTTTGCCCGCAAGCTGATGCCCTACGAGTGTGGTGAGCCGCCCACCGGAAACGCTTGGATTAATTTTAACGTTCGTTTCTATCTTATCGCTCTCGTTTTCGTGGTTTTCGAGGTGGAAGTCGCTTTTATTTATCCGATCGCGACCGTCTATCTCGACTGGGTACGCCACGGCCATCGCCTCTTCGCGCTTAGCGAAATTCTGATTTTCCTGCTTATCCTGTTCGTTGGCTTGGTGTATGTCTGGGTCAAACGCGACTTGGAGTGGATAAAGAAGGTTCCTGATTAGGGTGCTCAAGGACTCCGTATGCCCCTGCTGAACACACTGCCTGACTACGTTCTAACGGCCAAGACTGACGAATTAATCAACTGGATGCGTAAGTCGAGCATCTGGTACATGCTGTTCGGGCTCGCCTGCTGTGCCATCGAATTGATGCATACGGGTGGCCCGCGTTCCGATATCGAACGTTTCGGTGCAACCCCGCGCGCCTCGGCCCGACAGTCCGACCTTATGATCATCGCCGGCACGCTGACGCTCAAAATGGCGCTTAGGACGCGGCTGCTCTACGATCAGATGCCGGACCCCAAATACATCATCTCGATGGGAAGCTGCGCGAGTTGTGGCGGACTCTTTCAGCTCGCGTACTCGGTCTGCGACGGCGTCGACAAAATCCTTCCCGTCGACGTCTACGTACCCGGCTGTCCGCCGCGGCCCGAAGCGCTGACCGAGGGACTGCTTAAGCTTCAGGAAAAGATCATGGCCGAGCGTTGGCTCAGCCGCGAGCGGCGCGAGGAGCCGGCTGTCCAGGCCTGAGATGGAGCCGCTGCGCACATACGAGCGCGTCAAGGAACGTTTTCCCGACCAGGTTCTTGAAATAGCCGAGCGCAAGACCGACAAGACCGACTCCTTCATAGTCATTGACCCGGGTGCGATAGTCGATGTTTGCCAGTTCCTGCGCGACGATCCCGAGACCGCGATGGATTGTCTGAGCAACGAGACCGGAGTTGACTATAAGGACCGCATCGAGGTCGTCTACCACCTGTTCTCGTACTCCCATCGCCATAGTGCGACGCTCAAGGTCAAGCTCCCGCGCGATAATCCGGTAGTTGGGACACTCGAGGGAATCTGGAAAGCGGCCAACTGGATGGAGCGCGAGATTTTTGACCTCGTTGGGGTCACCTTCGAAGGCCATAGCGATCTGCGCCGCATCCTGATGCCTGAGGATTGGCCGGGCCATCCGTTGCGCAAGGATTTCGTCGAGCCGCTTGAGTACCATGGCATTTCCACGGTACGCGAGAGTCCGATTATCCGCTTGGATCAGAAAAAGAAATGAGCACGCTGCATACCGAGGAAATGACGCTCAACATGGGGCCGCAGCATCCCTCC
>JBOHWJ010000108.1:0-10739 GCA_050736495.1 Binataceae bacterium (SeqCode)
GATCTATGATCTGCCGCTCGCGGTTGAGCGTGTGCGCGCCGCGCGCGAAGCCGCCGACGCCGCGGGCGTGCCGATCGTCCTCAACGCCCGCACCGACGTTTTCCTGCTCGGCATCGGCGAGAAGACCGATCGCTTCGACCACGCCGTGCGTCGCCTCAACGCTTATCGCGAAGCCGGCGCCGACTGTCTCTATGCGATGGGCCTGTTCGACGCCGATACCATCGGCCGCCTGGCCAAGGCGGTTAACGGACCGCTCAACATCATGGGCCTTCAGGGGGCGCCCGCGGTCACCGAACTTGAACGCCTGGGTGTCGCACGCGTCAGCGTCGCTTCCGGCCCGGTTCGCGCCGCGATGACGATCACGCGCAAGGTTGCCGAGGAACTGATGAATAGGGGCACCTACGATCTCTGCGCCGGCGATACCATCGGCCATCCCGAGGCTAACGCGCTGATGGCCGCGCGCGGGGCCAGGCCCTGAGCGCCGCGGCGCTCACGGCGGACAGCACGATGAGTGCATCGGAAGAGATTGGGTCGGCGGGCGTCGCATTGCTGCTGCTCGCCTTTCTGCTTAACCTGTTCGGCCTGATGCGCACTGGGGGCATCGTCTATCAACTGCTCAATTTCATTGGCGCGGCGATCGCGTGCTACGCGTCAGTGCTGATCGATTTCCGGCCGTTCGTGGTACTCGAAGCAACCTGGAGTCTGGCCGCCCTTGCCGGATTGATCAAAACCGTTGCGGCGGGTGGAGGTACGCGCGTTGCGATCCGGTAGCGGAAAAAAAATTGCTGGGGGCGCTGGCATCAACGTGGGCGCAGGAGCTATCTCCGCGCTTGCCGGCATCACCGTGGCCACAACGCCTACACGGCCGTATGGCAAACGCGAGAGCGGCTTCGAGCTCGAGCTCAATGGTCCGTTCGAGCCCGGCATATCGCTCGAGATGTTCCGGCGCAGCGGCGACGATCTGCTCGACCGCTGGGACGGAAGCGTCTTCGTCCGCACCATTGCGGTCGAAAATGGCCGCCAGGTTGCATTCGCATGCGAGTTCAGCGGCACCCTCGAGCGTCCCATCGTCCGCGTCACGGTCGAGGACTCGCGTTACGCCGGCGAAATCGAACGCTCGGTGCGCGGCGCCTTCGTATGCGCGCCGCAAGGCTTCTCCGGCCTCGCGCGCGGCGACGCGGTCGTGGCCGCACTCGACCAGCGCTATCGCGGCTTGCGTCCCGTGTTGCAATCGAACCTGCTGAGCGCGCTTATCCGGTGTATCAGCGCGCAACAGGTGAATCTCAGATGGGCGGCGACCTGCCGCCGGCGGCTGACTGAAACCTTCGGCCGGCGCCATCATGTGGACCAAAGCGTGGTCTACAGCCTCGACCCGGCTCGCCTGGCCGAACTGACTATTGCCGATATTCGCGCGCTGCAATTTACCAATCGCAAAGCGGAATACATAATCAACGTCGCCAAGGCAACGGTGGACGGCCAACTGAGTATCGAGCGGCTATCCGCGCTTGCCGACGACGACGTGGTCGCGGCGCTGGTGCCGATTCGGGGAATCGGGCGGTGGACCGCCGAATGGGTGCTGGCGCGTACGCTCGGACGGCCGCGCGTGGTCGGCGGCGATTTAGGCGTGCGCAAGGCGGTCGGCCTCGCATACTTCGGCGGCAGGATGCCGTCGGAGGCGGAAGTGCGCGCGGCGACGATGCATTGGGGAGCGTCAGCGGCAGTGGTGCAGGCGCTGATTCTCCACGCCCTGGCCGAGAAGACGCTCGCTCCGAACTCATCCGCTGTGATTTCTCTCACAACGTCGGGAGAACAAAAGACCCGGAGACGCCGCGCACGCGAGGGGGCGCAAAATGAATTGCGCTCGCATCGCGCGCGGCTAAATCGGTCCCTCACCTAAACCTCTCCCGAACCGGGAGAGGAATTGGAAATCGCGCGCGGCGCCGTTTCGCAAAACCCGCGACCCGGTTCGCGAGAGGAATTAGAGACTGCGCAGCGAGATCAGAGAGCTTTCCCGAACCGGGAGAGTAACTGGAAACCAGTCGCTCTTCCGGACCGGGAGCGAGACGTACGAGGAGTGCGCGCGCCGCCCTTACTAACGGACGAAATTGGGCTTGCGCTTTTCGACGAACGCGCGCGCCGCTTCTTTCTGATCCTCGGTCTTGAACGTCACCATCTCATACGCCAGCGACGCGTCGAGAATCAGGTTTACCTGGTCCTTGAGCCATTTGTTGACCGAAAGCTTGCTCCATCGAATCGCCCAGGTCGGCCCGTCGGCGAGTTCCTGCGCAAGTTCGCGTGCCTTCGGCATCACCTGCTCGGGCGGCAGCGCATAATTGACCATCCCGATGCGGCCCGCTTCGGCGCCGTTGATGAAATGGCCGCGCATCAGGAACTCTTTCGCCCGATGCGGTCCGATCAACAGCGGCCAGATAACCGCGCCGCCATCGCCCGCGACGATTCCCACCTTGACATGGGTGTCGGCCAGCCGCGCTTTCTCCGAAACTACCGTGATGTCGCTCAGCAATGCGATCGTCGCGCCGAGTCCGACCGCGTCGCCGTTAATCGCGCCAATGATCGGTTGCTCGACGTCGAGCATGTTCTGCACCAGGCGGCGGCCGTTGGAGGCCTGGATGGCGGGGCCACCGCTCTTCTTGCCCGCGCTCGTAAGGTCTCCCGACGCCATCGCCTTGACGTCGCCGCCGGCGCAAAACGCGCGTCCCGCGCCCGTCAGGATAATGGCGTTGACTTCGCGGTCGTCGGCGAGGTCGACCCAGATGCGTTCGAGCTCGTGGTGGAGCTGAGCGTTGACCGCGTTTAGGCGATCAGGCCGGTTGAGCGTCACGGTGGCAACGCGATCGGCGGTCTCGACCTTGATGCATTCGTATTTGCTGTAATCCGACATGGCGAATATCTCCCCGTGTGGAATGTGACCCACCTATACACCGGGAGCGCGCCCGCGGGCCAACCCACGCCGGGACCGGCGCGGCGGCCCTAACGCAGGCGGCGCGGAATGCGCTATTGTGGCGGGCGGCTCGGAGCATCCCGAGACCCATCATAGTGGAGAAGAAATGCGCATGAAGCTTGCCAACAAAATCGCGCTGATTACCGGCGCCGGTTCCGGGATGGGGCGTATCGCTTCGATCCTCTTCGCCAAAGAGGGCGCCAGAATCGCGGTGGTCGATGTCGATGAAAAAGGCGCGAATGAAACCGTCGGCATGATCGAACACGACGGCGGTAAAGCGTTCGCCTTCAAGGCCGACGTCTCCAAGAGCGCCGACGCCCAGGCGATGGTCGCGGCGACGGTCGAAAAACTCGGCGTCCCCAACGTGGTCTACAACAACGCCGGTATCGAAGGCGAAAGCGACTTCCTCGCGCAAATGAGCGAGGAGGCCTTCGACCGCGTAATCGCGATCAATTTGCGCGGTGTATGGCTCGGCATGAAATATTCGCTGCCGCACATGATCAAGAATGGCGGCGGCGCGATCGTCAACACCGCCTCGATCGCGGGACTGGTCGGACTGCGCGGCGCCACCGCCTACTGCGCGGCCAAAGCCGGCGTTATCGCGATGACGCGCGTCGCCGCGCTCGAATACGGCCGCTACAACATCCGTGTCAACGCCATCTGCCCGGGCGCGATCAACACGCCGATGGTGCAACGGGTGCAGGGCGAAGGCGGTTTGAACCAGCAGGCGATCAACCGGATTTCGGTGCTGGGGCGAATCGGCAAGCCTGAGGAAATCGCGCAAATGGCGCTCTTCCTCGCCAGCGACGACGCCTCGTTCGCAACCGGCGCGCCGTTTATCGTCGATGGCGGCTGGACTGTCCCTTGAGCGCACCGCACCCCAACTGAAACCGCACGCGGCAAAGGCAGGAGGCATCAACCACGATGGCATCGGGGATTACCCGCTTAAAGGATAAGGTCGCGCTGGTGACTGGCGCGGCGCAGGGTATCGGGCGCGCGCTGGCGATGAGGCTCGCGGAGGAAGGCGCCAAAGTTGCGATCGGCGATATCCAGGTCGAAGCGGCGCAAAAGACCGCCGCCGAAATCAAGGCGGCTGGCGGCACCGCGATCGCGGTCAAGCTCGACGTGACCAATCTCGCCGACGCCGTCGCGGCGGCGGATACGATCGAACGCGAACTCGGCCCCATCGACATACTCGTCAACAACGCGGGATGGGACAAACTGGAGCCATTCGTCGAGAGCACGCCGGAGACATGGGACCGCGTTATCGCGATCAACTATCGCGGCCTGCTCAACTGCTGCAAGGCAATCGTGCCGCGTATGCAGGCGGCCGGCCATGGCAAGATCGTTTCGATCGCCTCCGACGCGGGCCGCGTCGGCTCCTTCGGCGAGGCGGTCTATTCGGGATGCAAGGCCGGGATTATCGCGTTTTCGAAAACGCTCGCACGCGAGCTCGCACGCAACAATATCAATGTCAATGTAGTTTGCCCGGGACCGACCGAAACCGCGCTGCTGCGCGGCGTGATGGAAAGCCAGCCGAAGGTGCTCGATGCGATGAAACGCACGATCCCGATGCGGCGCCTGGGCAAACCCGAGGACCTCGCCGGTGCGGTCGCGTTCTTCGCCTCGCCGGACTCCGATTACGCGACCGGACAGGTAATCAGCGTCAGCGGCGGCCTGACCATGGTCGGCTGACCTATCAAACGATAATTCGATAGCACGCGCCAACCCGCGTTCGCGCCAACTCGCATCGGCACGGAGAGAACAGTGGCAGGCAATTATTCCGCAATCGACATCGAAAAGGCAAAGAAGGCCGCCCAGGACGTGGTCGGCGACGTCGCCACGGTAATGCATGGCGCGCTCTGTTACATGGGAGACCGTCTCGGCCTGTTCAAGGCGATGATGGCTGCGGGACCGCTCACGGTCGATCAGCTAGCCGCCAAGACCGGGCTCAGCGCGCGTTACCTGCGCGAATGGCTCGGCGCGATGGCGGCGGCGCGCTACGTCGAATACGACGCGACAGCGCAAAGCTACCTGCTCACGCCCGAGTACGCGGCCGCGCTCGCCGATGAGGATTCGCCGTTTTTCATCGGCAGCTACTTCCAGATGGCGCAGTCGCTGATGATGGTCGCGCCCAACGTGGCCGACGCGTTCAAAGACGGCAAGGGCGTCACCCAGGCGCAATATCCAGTGGGAATGTTCGAGGCGGCCGAACGCAATTCGCGCGTGCGCTACAAGCATAAGCTGCTGCGCAAGTGGATTCCGGCGATGCCGCAGGTAGTCGAGGCGCTCAAGCAGGGCGGCCTCGCGGCGGATGTCGGATGCGGCGGCGGCCGCGCCGCTATCATGATCGCGCAGGCCTTTCCCTCCTGCCGTGTGACCGGCTTCGACATCCATGCGGAATCGGTCGCGCGGGCGCGGCGCAACGCCGAAACCGCCGGCGTCGCCGATCGCGTGACTTTCGAGGTCGTCAACGGCGGCGAACTGCCGGCGGGCAAATTCGACCTGGTCTCGACTTTCGACGTCGTCCATGACGCGGTCGACCCGCTCGGCCTTATGAAGTCGATCAGACGCTCGCTCAAACCCGACGGCACCTACCTGGTGCAGGAAATCAACACCTCGGCCGACGTCAAAGAAAACATCAAGCCGATGGGCAAGATGCTGTACTCGGTGAGCACGCTCTATTGCATGACGACCTCGCTGGCCCACGGCGGCGAAGGAATCGGCAGCCTGATGGGTGAGGCGAAGGCGCGCGAACTCGCGGCGGCGGCCGGCTTCGGTGGCTTTACGCGCCTGCCGATCAAGGATGACTTCGCGGTGCTCTACGAATTGCGGCCGTGACCCTGATGAAGATCGCAACGACCCCGCAGGTCACTTATACCGGCGACAGGAGGCTGCCATGCCCACCCAGAAGACACGTTTCGGACTGACGTTGCCAAATCGCGGCGTGATAATCGGCGCCACCACGGTGCCGGAGATGATCAACCTGGCGGAGCGCGCGGAGTCAGCCGGATGGGATTCGGTCTGGGTCGGCGATTCGATCTTCGCCAAACCGCGCCTTGACGCCATCGTACTGCTGGGCGCGCTGGCCGCGCGTACCAGGCGCGTGAAGCTGGGACCGGCGTGTTTCGCCAGTACGCCGCTGCGTGATGCGCTCACGCTCGCGTATCAATGGTCGAGCCTTGATTTGCTGTCCGGCGGGCGCACGATTTTTGTCGCGTGCCAGGGCGCGCCCGAGGGTGGCGGCGCCTTCGATCGCGAATTCGGCATTTTCGGCGTCGATCCCTCGAGCCGGATGCGGCGCATGGAAGAGGCGATCGAAATAATGCGCCTGACCTCGTCGCGCGAGCACGCCAGCTATGACGGACAGTACAACAAATTCAGCGACGTGACGGTGCTGCCGCGTCCGGTCCAGCAGCCGCTCCCGATTTGGGTGGTGTCGAATCCGGACCTGAAGAAAAAGCGCAACGCCGAGAGCGGTTATCGGCGCGTGGCGCGGCTCGGCGACGGCTGGATGACGACGTGGAAATCGCCAGCAGAGGTGCGCACGTCGCTCGAAATGATCCGCGGCTATGCGCGCGAGCAAGGACGTACCCTGCCACCCGATTTCGAGGTCTGCGTCTACTACAACATCAACGTCAACGAGGACCGCAATTACGCGTTCGAGGAATCCAAGCGCTTTCTCGATTCGTACTACAGCGTGAACTATCATCGCGCAATGCTGGAGTTGTGGGTCGCGATGGGCTCGCCCGAGCAATGTGTCGAGAGCATCCGCGGCTACGTCGAGGCCGGCGCGACCACGATTACGTTGCGGCTCACTGGTTACGACCAGGAGCGCCAGTTCAAGCGCGTCACCGAGGAGGTGCTGCCGGCTTTTCTCGGATAATGATCGTTCGCGTGTCCACATGGTCCGTCTTCAGCGCCACGGCCGGGGCGAGGTGCCAAAAGACCGGCTTCGTTGCGCCGGCTTGGGACGAAGGGCAAATTGTTAGGCGGACGGAGAAAAACCATCATGAGTACCGGCAACAAATATCCCACCCGTTCGGCTGAAATCCGCGCTCGCGTGGGCCATCCGATTATCGACTCTGACGGCCACGTGGTCGAGTTCGAGCCAGCGCTGCTCGATTACATTCGCGATGTTGGTGGAAGCAAAATTCTCGATCGCTACAAGACCGCCTGGGATACCGCTTTTTATTTCCGCTGGAACCATATCACGCCAGCCGAGCGGCGCGAGTTCCGCGTGCCGCGTCCGGTCTGGTGGCCCTATCCGGCAAAAAATACCCGCGACCGCGCGACTGCCGCGTTGCCCAAGCTGCTGCACGAGCGGCTCGACGAAATGGGCCTCGATTTCACCGTGCTCAACCCAAGCCAAGGGCTCTTCGCCTCGCATATCGGCGATGACGAGCTGCGCCAGGTGGTTTGCCGAGCGTTCAACAATTACCATGCGGACATTTTCCGTGAATTTTCCAACCGCATGACGCCGGCCGCATGCGTGCCGATGCATACACCTGAGGAAGCGATCGCGGAGCTTGAGCATGTCGCCAGCCTCGGGCTCAAGGTCGTGATGATGGCGGGATTCGTGCGGCGTCCAATTCCCGGATTGGCGAAGCAGGCGCCCGAACTCGCGCGGCACATGACCTGGATGGACAACTTTTGCCTGGACAGCGAATACGACTACGATCCGGTGTGGGCGAAATGTGTCGCGCTGAAGATTGCGCCGACTTTTCATTCCTTCGGACTCAACTGGGGCATGCGCACTTCGATCTCAAATTTCATTTACAACCAGATCGGCCATTTCGCGGCGGCCGCCGAAGGGATCTGCAAGGCGCTGTTTCTGGGCGGCGTGACGCGGCGCTTCCCCACACTGAAATTCGCGTTCAAGGAGGGCGGTGTCGGCTGGGCGTGCAGCCTCTACTGCGCGCTTTACGAACGCTGGCACAAGCGCGGCCTGCACATGCTTGAGAACGTCAATCCGGCCAATCTTGATCGTGTACTCTACCGGGAACTGTGCCGCCAGTACGGCGGCAAATTCACCGAAGGGCGGCTCGACGGCGACCTTGTACCGTCAGAACTCGAAGGCGGCAGCGGCTACGATCCCGCCGAATGGGACGAGTGGAGGTATTGCGGAATCACCGGCCCGCGCGACATTTACTACTTGTTCGTTCCACCTTTCTTTTTCGGCTGCGAAGGCGACGATCGCGTGACCGGCTGGGCCTTCGACGGTAAGCGCAATCCGCTCGGCGCGCGGCTCAACGCGGTCTATGGCTCCGATCTCGGCCACTACGATTTGCTCGATATGCGCGACGCCGCCGTCGAGGCTTACGAAGGCGTTGAGCACGGCCTCATGACGGAGGCGGACTTCCGCGATTTCGTCTTCGTCAACGCCATCAAGCTGCACGCTGGCATGAACCCTGACTTCTTCAAAGGCACCGTGATCGAGCACGAGGCGGCGCAGGTGCTCGGGGAGTTACGCGCGCGCGGCGAGTTGCCTGACGAGGCGGTACGCGTCGACAAGACGACCGCGGCTGCGCGCTGAATATTCGTGGATGCGCGGCGGCGGTCGCGCAATGCGCACCACCGCCGCGACTAATTCCTCACATCTTTTCCAGCAACGTCTTCAAATCGTCGGCATGCTCCTCTTCCATTTTGAGGATTTCTTCGATCATTTTGCGCGTGGTCGAATCGTCGGTGCCCAACCAGCGAATGATTTCGGAATATGACTCGATCGCGATGCGCTCGGCGACCAGGTCCTCCTTCATCATCGAGACCGGGTCGCTGCCCTCGGCGTATTCGGAATGGCTGCGTTCGGCGAGACCTTCAGGATTGAAGTTGGGCTCGCCGTTGAGTTGCGTAATGCGCTGCGCCACCCAGTCGGCGTGTTGCTGTTCCTCGTTGGCGTGCTGCAGGAATTCGGCCTTGGGAGCGTCGGAATTAATTCCAGCGGCCATGTAGTAATGGCGCTTGTAGCGCAGCACGCAGACGAGTTCCGTGGCAAGCACGTCATTGAGCACCTTGATAACCTGCTTGCGATCGGCCTTGTAGCTCTCGGTAACGGCACCTCGATTCATATTCTGGCGCGCGCGTTCCCTGATCTTTTTCACATCGGCAACGAAATCACTCATCGCTATGCTCCTCTCTAACGGTGGTTGGTTGACCGTCGCGCCAGGACGCCGCGCGGCACACGCCAACGTGGCAGTCCCAAACGCGGCCCGTCACACGGTCTTTAAAGTGTCTTTTCGCTGACGAACTCCGTCTCAGCGCCCGGCCGCCGCACCTTGCCGCGGCGTCCGGGATTTTCCGCTCTTCAAGTATGGCATTACATGTTTAACGAAGCGCTCCAGCGACCGCATGATTTCGGCATGCGGCATTCCGCCGAAGTTGCCGATGAGCGAGATATGCGTCGCGCCCATCGCCTCGTAATAGGCAAACCGCTCCACGCACTGATCGGCATCGCCAAAGATAACCTTGTTCGGGTACATCAAATCGTAGTTCTCGTGCAGCGCCTGAAAGATGTTCCCGATTCCGGCATAACTCTTGTACTGTGAAGGGTCGGCGTCGGTGCGATTCGCCTCGGCGGCAAGCGCGAAATAATTCGCCATGAACGGGCGTGGATATTCGCGCGCATGTCGTGCCGATTCGCCTTGGAAAAAATGCGCGCACATCATGATCTCGCGCGTGGCTGGATCATGCCCGGCGCGGCTCAAGGCATCGCGATACCAGCCGACGCGCTCATGGGCGTCCTCAGCCGTGCTGACGTAGGGCACGTACATGAGGTGGTAGCCGTGGCTGCCGGTGAAATCGAATGACTCGGGTGTGAAGATGCAAGCGACGTAAATCGGCGGATGGGGCCGCTGGAGTGGTTTGGGAATCACGTTGACGCCGCGCAGATGCCGATATTTGCCCTCGTGCGTGGCGTTACCCTCGCCCCACGCTTTCAGAATTATCTCGTGCGCCTCGTCAAAGCGGGCGCGGCTCTGCTCCATCGGCACTTCAAAAGCGTCGTATTCCTGGCGCTGAAAGGCGCGGCCGATGCCGAAATCGATTCGCCCCCCGCTCAGGTTGTCGAGCATCGCGAACTCTTCGGCCACCCGTACCGGATCGTTGAGAGCTATCAGGGCGATGCTCGAACCGATGCGGATGTTGCGTGTGCGCTGGGCGGCGGCCGCCGCAATCACAGGAACCGACGGAATCATTCCGCCGTAGCGGCAGAAGTGATGCTCCGCGAACCATGCGGCGTCGAAGCCGTTCTGGTCGATGAACTCAATTTCTTCAAGAATGTCGTTGTAAAGCTGGGCAACGGAACCGTTGGTCTGGGGCCAGTAGGTCGGCAGATAGAACAGCGACAGCTTCATATTGAATTCTCCGCGGCAGCCGCAGCGGAAAGCTCCTTTAACGCGGAAGAAGCGCTTCCGGGAGCGAACGAGTTTGGCCACTTCGGCGGTATGAAATGCTGCGTGACCGGACCACGCCCAAGATACACCGGCCTTGAAGCGCTCGCCACCTCCGCGATCGCGGTCCCGCGATGGTCACCGTCTCCAGGCGGTTTGCTTGGCGAAATTACGGGATAATCGTTGAAGCTTTGTGTGCGAAGGAATAATTTGCCGCACGGGAGATGACGGTGATGCGTATGGCAGTAATCGGTGATTCCGGACGGGGGACGATGCTGAAACCCCTGCTGGTGGGTTTGATGGCGGCTTTTTTGGTCGGATTCGCGGCTGTTGGATATGCGCAGGATGAGCCGCAATCAACGGATCAGCCAGCGGCGATGGGCCAACCT
>JBOHWJ010000109.1:0-8639 GCA_050736495.1 Binataceae bacterium (SeqCode)
CGCGCGCTGATGTCGCCACCGCCCCCGTCGGCGAGCGCTTCGACCTTGAGAACATCGGCGCCCCAGTCGGCGAGTTGGCGCACGCAGGTGGGGCCGGAGCGCGCACGGGTGAGATCGATAACTTTGAAACGCGACAAGGGAAGTTTGCTCATTACACTCTCATCACGGAATCCAAAAGCGAGTTGCCCATTGCTTTCGATCGGCTATTCGCAAACATGAGCGGATTGATTGCGAATATCGCGACGCAATCTCAGCGGGATTTCCCCTCCAGCACTTCGGGGTTTGCGACGTTGATCGGCTTTCCGTTCGCATAGGCGATAACCTGATCGAACATCAGGCTGAACATGCTCTGCAGACCGTCGCGCTCCACGTAGCCGAGATGGGGCGTGCAGACAGCGTTATCCATTTCGAGCAATGGATGTTTGCCATTGGGCAGCGGCTCCTCCTCGAAGACGTCGACCGCCGCCATGCCCGGACGGCCGGCGCGCAACGCCGCTTCCAACGCTCCCGGCACCACCAATCCGGCGCGGCTGGTGTTGACGAACAGCGCCGTCGGCTTCATCCGCGCAAGGTCGGCGGCCGTAACGATGCCGCGGGTCTCGTCGATGAGCCGCAGATGGATCGATACCACGTCGGACTGGTCGAACAACTCCGCCTTGCTCGCGGCGACAGTGAACCCGTCGGCGCGCGCATTGGTGATCGATGCTTCGCGTCCCCACACCAGCACCTTCATGCCGAAGGCTTTGCCATAGCCGGCGACGACCGCGCCGATCCTGCCGTAGCCATAGATGCCGAGGGTCTTGCCGCGCAAGCCGATGCCGATGCTCGCGGTTTGCCATCGGCCCGCCTTGAGTGCCGCGATTTCCTGGGGCATGCGCCGAAACGCGGCGATAATCAGCCCCCAGTTCAGTTCGGCGGTCGCGTAGGACGGACGGCCCGGCATCATGAACGACGACATGATAACGCCGTGGCGCGTGCAAGCGTCCAGGTCGACATGCGGGAAGGCGCCGACCTGACTGATGATGCGCAGCTTGCCGAGGCGTTCCAGCAGTGGCGCCTGAATGGGAGTGCGCTCACGAATGAGCACAAGCGCCTCGATGTCCTTGAGCCGCTCGGCGAGCAAGTCGACGTCCTTGGTGTGGTCGTTCCAGATGGTCACGTCATGGCCGGCGACCTTGCTGAAACATGGGAGCGTTCTCACGAAGTTCTGATAGTCGTCGAGTATCGTGATCTTCATTTTGACTGTTCCGTGGTTGACAGGCTCCGGCGGCGAGTCTAACGCGGACGCGCCCAAAGCCCAAAACGCTTCGTGCCGGGGTGCTTCTTATACCTCTGCCGAGCCGGGATAGGTATAAGAAATTGCGCGCGCGCCGCAAGCCTACGCAAAGCTCGCCGAAGCGGGAGAGGATTAAGAATCGCGTGACGAACTTGTGCGGAACCCTCGAACCGGGAGAGGAATTGGGAACCGAAGGACGGCGCGGTTATGCAAGACCCTAACGGACCTATAATAAAGACTGGCACGTGCCCGCACATGGCGCAGCGCCGATCGGGTGGAGACCTCCATGACGAAACGGAAACTCTCGATAGCGGTAATCGGGGCAGGCATCGGAGGGCTGACCACCGCAGTGACTCTGCGTCGCGTGGGCATCGACGTGCAGGTCTACGAACAGGCGAGCAGGTTCGCGCGCATCGGCGCGGGGATTCAGCAGAGCCCCAACGCGCTCAAGGTGCTGCGCGCGATCGGTCTGGAGGCGCATCTGCGCAGCGTCGGTTTCATCCCGGCCTACGCTCGCAACCGTGACTGGGATAGCGGCGCGCTTACCAATGAGTACCAATTAGGCAGTGCTGTCGAAGGGCGTTTCGGCGCGCCCTATATGTTGCTGCATCGCGGCGACCTGCACACGGCGATAGCCTCGATAGTGCCGGCCGGGATGGTTAATCTCAACCACAAACTGATGGGACTTGAGCGGACCGGCACCGGCGTCACGCTGTTTTTCGCCGACCGCAGCCGCGCGCCCGCCGATGCGGTAATCGGAGCCGACGGAGTGCATTCGCTGGTACGGGAAGTACTGCTCGGGCCTGAAAAGCCGCGTTTCACCGGGCGTGTGGCCTATCGCACGACCTTTCCCGCCGCGCGTCTGGGCGATCTGGCTATCGACGACAACGCCAAATGGTGGGGTCCCGACCGCCACATCGTCATGTACTATGTAAAGCCGCATCGCGAAGAATTATACTTCGTTACCAGCACGCCGGAGCCTGAGTTCGAGGTCGAATCGTGGTCGGCCAAGGGCGATCTCAACGTCCTGCGCGCGGCCTATGCCGGTTTTCATCCCAGCGTGCGCGCGGTTCTCGCGGCCTGCCCGGATGTGCATAAGTGGGCGCTGGTCGAACGCGATCCGCTGCCGCGATGGGGTGAGGAGCGCGTGGTCCTGCTCGGCGACGCGTGCCATCCGATGATGCCGTATATGGCGCAAGGCGCCGCAACCGCGATCGAGGATGCCGCCGTGCTGTCGCGTTGCCTGGACGGCGTCGATGCCGACGGTATCGAGCAGGCGTTGCGCCGCTACGAATTCAATCGCAAGGATCGCACCTCGCGTATCCAGCTCACTTCGCGGCTCAATACGTGGATGCGCCAAAAGACCGACGCGGACTGGCTATATGGTTATGACGCGTGGACAGTGCCACTTTTCGAACCACCAACCACGAGCTCGAACTAGATACTCGGTTGTTGGCCGACGAGATATGCGACTGTGAGCACATCAGCGCGCGATGCGGCTGCGGGCCTCCGGGTGCTCAGGCAGGGTTTGATCCATTAGCTTGTACCCGCCGCACTCCGGAGACCAAATGGGCGGCGCTCCATGCGTCCTTCCATCGGCGCGGCCCGGGGTTGCTGGCGGCGTTCCGGCTCCTTTTCCATAACGCCGTGAGCCACGCATGGTGCCTCACGGCCGGCGATGCGATCAAGGCCGCCATGCGCGACGCGCGTGCGAATCATTGTCGATCACGCAGCCGAATGTGGTTAAGTGACATGACGGAGACAGCAATATGCCATATGAAACGATCCTCTACGACGTTGCGGACAATATTCTGACGATCACGCTCAATCGCCCTGACAAGCTCAATGCTTTCAACAGCCAGATGCTGGACGACATGCTCGCGGCTTTCGACCAGGCCGACGCGGACGACGATATCCGCGCGATAATCGTGACAGGCGCTGGCCGTGGCTTTTGTGCCGGCGCCGATCTTTCCGCCGGAGCCCGAACGTTCGACCGTGGCGGTGACAAAGAACGGCCGGCCGGGACGGTCGCGAGCGGCGCCATCGACTGGAGCGACGAAGCCTTCCGCGACGGCGGCGGGCGTCTGACACTACGCATCTTCGATTGCCTGAAACCGGTGATCGCCGCGGTCAATGGCGCCGCGGTGGGCGTGGGCGTGACGATGCAACTGGCGATGGATGTTCGCCTGGCGTCGGACAATGCGCGTTTCGGCTTCGTGTTCGCGCGGCGCGGACTCGTGCCGGAAGCGTGTTCGAGCTGGTTCCTGCCGCGCGTCGTTGGTATTTCGCAGGCGCTCGAATGGACCTTCTCGGGCCGAGTGTTTCCGGCGCAGGAAGCGCTGGAGGGCGGACTGATAAGGAAGATCCATAAGCCTGAGGAACTGATTCCCGCCGCGCGGTCGCTCGCGCGCGAGATCGCGGACAACTGCTCGCAGGTCTCGGTCGCGCTTACGCGCCAGATGCTGTGGCACATGCTCGGTGCCGATCATCCGATGGAGGCGCACAAAATTGACAGCCGCGGCATTCGCGCGTTGGGGGCTTCCGGCGACGCTCGCGAAGGGGTCAAGTCATTTCTTGAAAAGCGGCCGGCGAAATTCCCGAACAGGATTTCCGCCAACATGCCTACGTTTTTCCCTTGGTGGCAGGAACGCAAATACAGCTAGGCAATGAACTGAGAGCCACACAAGGTTGGACTGCGGGGCCGAAGCGGATGGCGGGCTGCCTGCGAAAGCCGTAATTGGCCGAAGCTTGACGGCTTGCGGCTAATGCCGTGTATAAGTGGTAAGGGGACGGAGGAATCAGGGTCGAACGTCGCAAAGGCTTTGGCTCGCGGAGGGAAAAATGGTCCAGGTAACCGAGTTGAGCTACATGGGGATTGGCGTAAAGAACCTCGACGAGTGGAAGCATTTCGCCACCCAGATAATCGGCATGGAACTGCTGGACGAGGGTGAGCGCGATCGCTGCTATTTGCGCATGGACTATTGGCACCACCGGCTCGTTCTACACGCCAATGGCACCGACGACCTCGAGTACCTTGGTTTTCGCGTGGCGGGTGCGGACGAATTCGGAGCGATGCAACGCCAGTTGTCCGAGGCCGGGGTAAAGTACCGTGTCGGTTCGGACGACGAAGCCGGCGAGCGCCACGTGCTCGAAGTGATGAAGCTCGAGGATCCGTGCGGCAATCCAATCGAGGTTTTCCATGGCCCCGAAGTTCAGTTCAGCAAGCCCTTTTATCCGGGGCGCCGGATGCATGGACATTTCAAGACCGGGACCGGCGGGATCGGGCACTGCATTATTCGCGAGGACGACGTCGATGCGGCCTGTCGCTTCTACACTCTGCTTGGGATGCGCGGCGGCGTCGAATACAAGATTCGCATGGGCAAGCGTGTGGTCGCGCCGGTCTTCATGCATTGCAATGACCGCGACCATTCGGTGGCCTTTGGAATCGGCGCGGAAAAGCGGCGCATCAATCATTTGATGATCGAGGTCGATAACCTCGATGACGTTGGCCTCACCCAGGACATCGTGCGCAAAAATAAAGTCCCCGTCATGATCGCGCCCGGCAAGCATTCCAACGATCACATGTTTTCGTTTTACGCCGGCAATCCGTCGGGATGGATGTGGGAATATGGTTTTGGCGGCCGTCCGGCGACGCATCAGTCGGAATACTACATCGAGGACATTTACGGCCATCAGCCTGAGGCTGGTGGATTCGGCGTGGACATCGGGCCCAAATGAAGCGAGGAGCGGGCCGCGCAAATACCACTTTCGTTAGCCCGCTCCTCGTGCGGAAGAGCCTGTGGGGGGCCTGACGCGCCAAAATCACCAGGTTTTCAGCGGTTGCGATGGTCGCGCTGACGGCCGGGTTCCTTCGGATGTGGATAGGGATGCGGTCTTTTCGCCACCGCCCCAAACTCAACCGCCGCCATCCGTGCGAGACTGTCCTTGACGATCTTTGCCAGTTCGTCTTCGGCTTTGTAGTCGAAGGGATCTTGCAAGTTCCGCTCAAGCTCGCCGGCGCGCTCCGGCCGATGTTCCAGGTACCAGTCGACGGTTTTGGCTATGGCCTCTTCGGGCGTCAGCAGATCTTTGTAACCAAGGTCGCGCTTGATCTTGTAGAGGTCCATCAACCGATGGTGCGAGGTGCCCTGCAACGTCAGGGTGCGCGCCGGAGTCGCCACCACGTCAGGGGCGCAGATGATTTCCCAGTCGTAATTCATCGCGCGCGCGATGACTTCGACCATCTGGCGCAACGTGAGTTGCCGTTCATCGCCACAATTGTAGATCTGGCCGGCCGAGGCTTCAGGATGATCCGCCGCCAGCAGGACCGCATGCGCCAGGTTACCGGCGTAGCCGTGGGTCATCAGGGTGAGCCCGCCATCGGGCAAAATAATATGCGGACGCTTATCCAGGATGCGGCGGATCACGCACCATTCGCGGGGAACCAATTGGTACGGACCATAGACGTAGGGGTAGCGAAAAACAGCGGCGTTGGGATGGCAGCTCAATACCGCCTGTTCGGTCGCCGCGATGAGATAGGCGAAGCGCAACTCTTCCTCGCTGGCCACCAGCGGCGCGTCCTCCGCCACCGGATTTTGCAATCCGGTCGGGAAATTTACGTTCGGGTTGAAATAGCCGCGGTAACAGGCGACGCCGCCCACCCCGATAAAGCGCGCGGTCTTGCCGACCAGCGCCTCGGCCACGAAACGTAAGCGCCCATAGGTCGCGATGACAAGGTCGAACGTCCGTCCGGCCAGCGCGCTGTCGAGGGTTTCACGGAAATGCGGGTCGGCGTGGATATGCTCGACCGCGGGCGGAATCTCCGGAATTTCGTGGGTGCCGCGATGCAGGATCGTAACGTCGTAGCCACGACGCAGGAGCCCGTTGACCAGGAACGGCCCGGTCGGACCGGTGCCTCCAACTACCATTGCCTTCATGGCGCTCGACATTAGTAAACCGCCCGGCATCTATGCCAGCGAATCGCGTCCACCGATTTCATCATCGCCGGGACGACTCGTCATCCATTGTCCATGACGCGTCACGCGCGCGATGCACGATGCGGCCTTGCTGCGAATATGTTAAGAAAATCGGGCATCGAAAGAAGAATTCAAGGGGTACGCCAATGCGTACGTATCAAACGGCCACTCTTTTGGCTGTCAGTCTGGTGGCCGCCCTGCTGACCGTCGCGCCAAGCCCGATCGCGACAGCGCGCGCTGGTCAGGATATGGACGGCGTCATCATGCAAAAGGGCCGCGTGATGACCATGAAGCGCGGCAAGCCGATGGCGCCGGTGGATAGCGCCATGACGACGTCCAATGGCAGCAAGATCATGCCAAATGGCACGGTGAAGATGAAGAACGGCGGCGAAATGCACCTCGAGAACGGCGAAATGATGATGATGGATGGTTACGTCATGAAAGGCGGAAAAGCGAAGGCGATGGAGAAGTGAGGAACCGCTCATCATGAGCATGGCCGGTTAATGTTGGAAGAATCGCTCGCAGAGCCATGTCAGAAACCAGCTCGAACAGCAGATTCAAGGGACGGCGCGAACAACCCTTGGCGATCCGCATCGTTCATTGGTGCAACGCCGTTTTCATTACGCTCATGGCGGCAAGCGGGTTGGAGATACTGGCCGCTTATCCCGCGTTGGGACCGCGCGGCGCGCAGTACACATGGTATCCGTTTCAGAACGTGGCACCGCCGCAGTGGCTCCGGCTCGGCGGATGGCTCGCCGGCGGACGTCACTGGCATTTTGCGATCGCGTGGTTCTTCGTGATCAACGGACTCATCTACCTGGCGTATTTCTTCGTCAGCGGCGAATGGCGCCGCCGGATGTTCCTGCCGATACGCGACGCGCGCAACGCCCTGATGCAGTTCGTCTACTACGCGCGGCTGCGCAAGACGCCACCGCCGGCGGATTTTTACAACGGGCTGCAGCGGTTGGCGTACACGATGGCGATAATTCTGGGCGTCGTGATGGTGCTCTCCGGGCTCGCAATCTACAAGCCCGTTCAATTGCATTTCCTGACGATTTTGTTCGGCGGCTATGACGGCGCCCGCATCGTTCACCTGGCGGTCCTGTGTCTGCTCGTGCTGTTCGTCGCGGCGCATCTGGTGCTGGTCTCGATGCATCCGCGCGAAATTTTGAACATGCTGACCGGAGGCGAGCGTGAGTAGGGTCCTGACACGTCGCAAATTTATCGCGGGCGTCGCGGCGGCGTCGCTGCTGGCGGGCTGCGACAACCACCCGGTGGCCGGTTTTCTCGCAGTGATGCAGGGCTGGAACGCCAGATTCGAAGGGACTCTGTTTTCCTCGAAGCGGCTCGCGCCCGAGCTGTCCCCATCGGCGCAGACGCCGGAACAGGCCTTTCCGAGTTATTTTATCTCGAACTCAATGCCGTTTGCGGCGCCGAACTGGCGGCTCACCGTTGGCGGGCTGGTTAAACAGCCGATGGTCCTTACGCTGGAGCAATTGCAGGGCCTGCCACGCACGGACATGCGCGTGCAGCATCACTGCGTGGAAGGATGGTCAGCGGTGGCGGCGTGGTCCGGCGTGCGCTTGAGCGAGATAGCCCGTATCGCCGGCCTCGACCCGCGGGTGAAATATGTAGAGTTTCGCTCATTCGATTCAGGCTACTGGTCGTCATGGGATTTGGGCAGCGCTTTGCACCCGCAGACGCTGCTCGCGTACGGGATGAACGGACGCATGCTCCATCCCGACCATGGTGCGCCGCTGCGCCTCTACTCGGCGGTCAAGCTCGGCTACAAGATGGTGAAATATCTGACCGAGGTTAATTTCCTGTCACACGCCACCGGTGGATATTGGGAGAACCAGGGCTACGACTGGTTCGCCGGCGTCTAGCGTCGGGGATGCGCAAATGTCATTAAGGATTTTCGTCCGAGGGAAATTCGCACGCCAGTCACGGCGAAGGATCTTGAATTCGGGCCTCTTGGCTTCGCTCAGGATGAAAAACGTCCGGCAGCGCCGGCATTGTTCCACTAACTTTCGAGGCACGACACTGGCGCGGCTGTCGGTACACGGATCGGCGGGTGCGCGGCCGAGGATTACTCAATTGCTGGCAACTCAAATAGGAAATTTCACCGGAGTCGGCACGACGGCGTGGAATGGTATACCGGCCTCATGTCATATCGCGACGCTGTACTGGGTGTTCATGGATGAGTTCAGCCGACCGCCGGCACAGGCGGACTTCCTTAATCATTTTGTCAATCCCAACGCGATTATCACGCGGATGTTGTCGATGGGGCACCGGCTGACCCGCCCCAATGGTGGTGTGCCGCTGGCGTTGACACCGGGCTCGGTGATCGTGTTTGAGCGTGGCGGGCAACCGGTTCACTCCTGCGT
>JBOHWJ010000110.1:0-4556 GCA_050736495.1 Binataceae bacterium (SeqCode)
CCCAGAACCTGACCTATACCGAATGGGCGCTGAGCTTCATCGCGATGGCAGTGCTGGCCGGCTTTATAGGAGCATTGATCAACGCCGCCGACTTGAAGACGATCGCGTGGACGCCCCCCATAAAGCGCCGTCTCGCTGTCGGCTTCATCGTATGTTTTATCCTCGGACTGATCGCCAATTACTTTTCCGACTACGCCTTCAGCGCGATCCTCGCGGTGGGAGGATGGGGCGTCGGCCATCAAGGCTCAATCGCCTATCTGATCCTGGCGCGCGTCACCGGCTGGACGCTGATGGGTGCGCTGTTGGGGGCAGGCGTCGGCCTGTCGACCGTGTCGCTCAAGAATGTCGTCAAGGGGGCGGCCGGTGGATGGGTTGGCGGGTTTATCGGTGGAATAAGCTTCGACATTATCTCGTCATTGAGCGGCGGCGGGGTTATTCCGCGGTTGGTCGGCCTGAGCGCCATCGGCCTTGCCATCGGCCTCTTCATTGGACTGGTGCAGCAACTGACCAAGGCGGCATGGCTCGCGGTCGAGGCTGGACGCCTGCACGGACGCCAATACCGTCTCGAAGGTGCAACCGTAACGATCGGCCGCGCGGAGGAAAATCCGGTGGGTCTGTTTGGCGACCGGGGCGTGCAGGCGCGCCATGCGCTGATCGAGCGGCACGGCGCCAACTACACCATCCGCAATCTTGCCGTCCAGGAAGGCACGTTCCTGAACGGCCGGCGCATCGAGACCGCCGCACTCAACGAAGGCGATCGTATCCGGATCAGTAACTACGAGCTGAGCTTCCATCTGCGCGCCGGCGCGCAGGCGGGGCATGGCGTCGCTTCGCCCGCATCTGCCGCGGCACCGGCGTCACAATATCCTGGTGCGGCGTCATCAGCGAATGCGCGCATCTCATCGTCATCGGCGGCACCCGCGGTCCCACACGCATCCGAAGCTTCGCCGCCGGGGCCGTGCCTGGTGGGGATCAACGGCGGTCGCTTTACATTGCGGCGCGATGCGACAACTCGTGTCGGACGCGCGCTCGACAATGATATCGTGCTAAATGACGGGTCGGTGTCGCGCCATCATGCGGCGATAGAGGCCTCGGACGGTTACTTCAAGCTGCGCGACTTGCAGAGCCAAAACGGCACTTGGCTCGCCGGCCAGCGCGTGAGCGAAGCGCCGATCAGCGACGGCGATTTAGTCAAATTGGGCGACGCCGCGTTTACGTTCCATGCCTAGCACGGGAATCGAGATGTCACGCTTCTGTTCGCAATGCGGCAATCCGGTGGTGGTCGCGGATGCCAGCTTCTGCAAAGACTGCGGCGCGGCGCTTCAGAGCACCACCTGGTTTCGCCACAACATTACGTGGCGGCCGTGGGTCGCGTTGGCGCTGAGCATCGTTCCCGGGCTCGGCCAGATCTACAAGGGACATCGATGGCGGGCGCTGGCATGGTTTTTCGGCGTGATGATCTGCTACGGGCTTGCGCAGCCGCTCGGCATCATCATGCACATCATATGCGCATGCAACGCGGCGCTGGCGGGCGCGATTCGCGAGGAGTCGTTGTCGCGCGAAAGCAGCGATCGCCGCTCGCTACCGGCCACCGCCGGTTCGCGCCCCTGGCAAACGTAAGCTTGCCGGGGTGGATGTGACCGCAGCGGGATGATCCCATCCAACACCATAATCGGCGGCCGTTACCGCGTCGTTAAATCAATCGGCGGCGGCGGCATGAAGATGGTCTATCTCGCCGAAGACTTGCGCTTGGCCGCGCGCCGCTGCGCGCTCGCCGAGATGGTCGACAGTTTCACCAGCCCCGACATGCAGCAGCAGGCGGTGAGCGCTTTTCAGCGCGAAGCCGACATGCTCGCGCAACTCAACAACGAACATATCCCGCGCATTTTCGACCGCTTCAGCGACGCCAACCACCACTACCTCGTAATGGAATATATTGACGGCGTCACGCTGGAGGACGAACTCAGGCCAAACGGCGGTAAGCTCGCGCCGAAACGCATCATCGACATCGCTATCCAGATCCTCGATACGCTGGAGTACCTGCACAATCTGCAGCCACCGGTGATATACCGCGACCTCAAGCCATCCAACGTGATGCTCACCGGGGCGGGCGAGGCCAAGCTCATCGACTTCGGCATCGCACGGCACTTCCAGCCGCTCAGCAACGCCACCATGATTGGCACGCAGGGATACGCGCCGCCCGAACAATATCGCGGACGCGTCGAGACGCGCTCGGACCTCTACGCGCTCGGCGCCACGATGCATCAGGCACTGTCGGGACGCGACCCTGCCAACGAACCGCCGTTCAGTTTTCCGCCACTGCGCAAACTCTGCCCGCAACTCGATACACGGCTTGCGGCCGTGGTCGACCAGGCACTGGCGTACGACGTGGTTAATCGACTTCCCGACGCGGCGGAGTTCAAGCGTCGCCTGCTCGAAATCAAGACCGGCGCCCTCAATTCCCATGAAACGGCAAACGCCAGCGCGGGTGTGACCGTGGCCGCGGCGAGCGCGTCCGCGGGAAAGCCCCAGCTCAAGCTGCCGCTGGGCGGAACGGGCGCAAGCGGCGGCGCGGCAGCGCCCTCGCCCGACCAGGCCGCGGCTCAACCTGACGCATCATCAGTGGCAGGCGGCGCCGGGTCCATGCCGCCCGCGCGTCCCGCGCCATCATCGCGCGCCTTGTCGCACGCACCAGGCGCCGCCGGTGCACCGACGATTCTGACCGTCGACAACATCGTCGTATGTCCGGGATGCGCGCGGACGATTCCTGCCACCTCGCGCTTCTGTTCGTATTGCGCACGCGACCTGCGCCATCCTCATGGCGCCGCGCAAGCCACTCAGGCTGGGCACGCCATCCAAGCTGGGCAAGGTGCCGAAGCCGAAACGGTGGTGCTAACCGGTGGCGAGAACCAACATCCGGCCGCCGCACCATCTCGGTCGCCGTATGTGTCCGGCCCATATCCGTCAGCAGACCCACAGACTTACCGTTCGCAACGGCACCATCGCGCTCGGCGGCATCGCCGCGGCCTGCGGCGTCCGGTGCTGATTCTTGCGGTGATTTTCGTGGTCGGTTTTGTCGTTGTGCGCATACTTTCCTACATGTCGGAGCCGCAGGTCCCTGCGAATCCGAATACGGGCGGTGGGGCACCCGGCGCCGCGCCATACGGTTATGGCGGCAGCGCTGCGGAGCCGAACGCGACACAATTGGCCGCGTTGCGCACCGCGCTCAACCAAAGCGGCTATACCGCCGTCCATTTCCGCATGGACGGCGGTACGATTGTGCTGTGGGGCGCCGTGCCGACCGAGTCTGATTACGCGCACGTGCAGTTGCTGGTATTCAGCGTCGCGCATATTTTTTCGCTCGAAGACCATATCCAGGTCCAGGACGAGGCGTCGTCATACTGAAAGGCGTCAGCTTGCCGTCCCTCCAACGCTTTTCAAGCCGGACGCGCTCATGTGAAACTTGGTAACGTATGATCGTTGATCTCCATGTTCACACCAGGCTCTCGTCAGACTCCAACGTAGCGCCGGAGCAGTACGTCGAGGCGGCGGCGCGCAACCATACGCCGCTTGGCGCAATCTGTTTCACGGAGCATCGCTTTTACCCGGTCGATCCGGAAACCGATCGACTCTACGCGGAGCTTTCCCAACGCCACGGCGTCCGCATCTTCAAGGGCATCGAGGCCGACACCGACTTCGGCCACCTGCTGATCTTCGGCGTCACACGCGAATTGATACGGCGATTCGATCTCGACGGCCGCATGCATCGCGCGGAACATATGATGGAAGTCGTTCACGCCGAAGGCGGCATCGCGATCCCGGCACATCCGTTTCGCGATTCGGCCTACGGTCCGCGGCTGGACGATTTGCTCGCCAAGCTGGGTCCCGCGCTCGGCGCGGTAGAAGCCATAAACGGGCAGAACTCGCACGATCAGAACGTCGCAGGCATCGCGTCCGCGGAAAAGCTTGGCCTCACAGCGGTGGGCGGCAGCGACGCGCATTTCGTAACGCCGAAATGGTTCCTCACCTGCGCCACCGAGTTGGAGCGCGAGATCAACACGGTCGAGGAACTATGCGTTGAGTTGCGCGCCGGCCGCGCGCGTCCGTACCGCTTTCCGCGTGAAGCGGCGCAGCGCGAGCCGCCGGAGTGAACGATGATGCGGACGGCGGCGCGGATTTCGCTTGCCGCCGCGGCGCTGATGCTTGCCGGCTGCATCATTCCGATGGGCACGGTGGGCGGCGTTAACCAGGCCACGGCGCAGCGGCTGGGCCAACAGATACCAACCTATGGCCCATCGCAACTGAACGGGCTTAGCTACATTAAAGTCGCCCAAATCGGCGCGTGGTCATGCGGGAGCCTGCCGTTTGGTCCGGCGCCAAGGAAGGCGGAGGTAGTCACCTTACTTAGGTTGAAGGCGCAATCGGCGGACGCCAACGGAATCACGGACGTGTGGTGCGGCAACCAGGCGACCAACGCGACCCGGGGATGCGCCGCGCCGACGAGTTGTACCGCAACCGCTATCAAACTCGAGCGCGGCGGGGGTTCACCATAGCGC
>JBOHWJ010000111.1:0-14676 GCA_050736495.1 Binataceae bacterium (SeqCode)
AACCGTGGTGCTACGAAGCGAGCCGCGACAATATCCGCCACTACGCGCACGGAATCGGCGACGACAATCCGTTGTGGTGCGACCCGGCCTACGCGGGCAGGACGCCATACGGCCGTATCGTCGCACCACCCTCATTCATTTTCGCGCTCAACCGCTCGTTCAGCGGGTACGTCGGCGGTCTCGCCGGTATTCACGCCATGTTCGCCGGCATTGACGTGACCTGGCACAAGCCCATCTTGATCGGCTATCAATTCACGACCAAGGCGTGGCTCAAGGATCTGATTGAGCACAAGACCCGCTTCGCGGGACGCTCGATCCAGCAGATTTACCGCTGCGAATTCTACAACCAGGACAATGAGCTGATCGCGGAAGGCGATAGCTGGTGTTTTCGCACGGAGCGCGATACCGCGCGCGAGCGCGGCACCAAGTACACCGAGGTAATCAAGAAGAAGCCGGTCTTCTATTCACGCGAGGACCTCGCCAAAACCTTCGCGATATACGAGGCCGAAAAGATCCGTGGCGCCGCGCCGCTCTATATTGAGGACGTGAAGGTGGGCGATAAGCTGCCGCCGATGGCGAAGGGTCCGATGACGGTGACCGGCTTCATCGCCTATGCGCAGGGATGGGGCGGGCTCTATGTCCGCGCCAACAAACTCGCGTGGCAGCAACTGCGTAAGCATCCGGGCCTCGGAATTCCCAACCGCTTCGGTATTCCCGACGTGCCCGAACGCGTGCATTGGGAAGATGACCTGGCAACGTTGGTCGGTACTCCGGCCGCATACGACTACGGCCCCGAACGGTGCTCATGGATGTCGCATCATCTCACCAACTGGATCGGCGATGCGGGATTCCTGCGGCATCTGTCGGTCGAGATACGGCGGCACAATCCGGTCGGCGACACTCTCACTATTACCGGCGAGGTGACGCGGATCTTCCAGGAACACGGCGCACACTACGCCGAAGTCACGCAGACCGCGGTCAACCAGGAAGACGAATTGTCGGTACGCTCGAAAGGCGTGGTCCGGCTGCCCTCGCGTGCGGCGAACGCTGACTAGCCCGACGCCACGCGGCGGGCCGCGGCCTGGAGCGGACGGCGGCGCGTAGACGACGCGCCTTCGTCAACGCTCGGCGCCGCGGCTTCGCGCCGCCGTAGTTTCTCGATGCAAACGGACAGGTCCTCGCAAATGCATTAGCTCGGTGCATTTCGTTTGCTCGGCGTCCCAGCGTTTCGACCGGTGGCGCGGGAAAAAGCGGCCAGGCTACAACCAATCAGCGGCGTAGCGATCTCAGCACTTGGAGCCGCGTTTAAACCGGTGGTATAGAAACCACATGGCGGAGACGTGCAAGCGCGCCCTTTTCACCATTCACGAAAGAGCGGCTACGAAAAATCAAGTTCACAGGCAAATCGGAAGAGTAACATGGCAGATTCTCCACAGCAGGCACCGGCAGCTCAAAAGGCGCCGGAGGCTCAAACAGGGCGAGTCGAGAAGTTTGACGCGATTGTGATTGGCGCCGGCGTTTCCGGATTGTATCAACTCTACCGCTTGCGGCAGCTCGGGCTTTCGGTGCGGTGCGTGGAGGATGGCAGCGGCGTGGGCGGCACCTGGTATTGGAACCGCTATCCGGGCTGCCGCTTTGATTCGGAGAGTGAAACTTACGGTTATTCGTTCTCAAAGGAACTCCTGCAGGAGTGGGACTGGAAGGAGCATTATTCCGGCCAGCCGGAGAACGAGCGCTACCTGAATTACGTGACGGACAAGTTTGACCTGCGCCGGGACATCCAATTCAACTCCCGGGTCGCCTCGGCAGTTTACGGCGAGCACGCAAACCGGTGGGATGTGCAGTTGGAGAGTGGCCAGCGCATGCGTGCGCAATTTTTAGTCACGGCGGTCGGAATCCTGTCCGCACGCTATATACCCCCATTCGAGGGTGTCGATAGCTTCAAGGGCGAGTCATATCACACCTCCAGATGGCCGAAGGAAAAGGTGGACTTCAGCGGCAAGCGCGTGGCGGTTATCGGCACGGGCGCCACAGCAGTCCAGCTCATCCCGATAATCGCCAAGGAAGTCGGCCATCTCACGGTTTTCCAGCGCACGCCGAATTACTGCGCGCCGTTGCGGAATTCGCTGATTGACGCGGAGACCCAGCGCCGGTTCAAGGCTAGCTACCCGGAGATACACAAAAAGTGCCGCGAAACTCCCGCCGCCTTTCTGTACGATTTCGACCGCCGCAAGGCCCTGGAAGTCCCGCGGGAGGAACGGCTGGCTTTGTACGAGGAGCTATGGGCGCAGCCTGGGTTCAAGAAATGGCTGGGCAATTTCCGCGACATCATGACCGACCGGGAGGCCAACGAGGACTTCGCCGAATTCGTGCGCAATAAGATCCGCGCGCGCGTGAAGGATCCCGTGGTGGCGGAAAAGCTGGTGCCGAAGGACCATCCGTTTGGCTCCAAGCGCATCCCGCTGGAGACCGAGTATTACGAGGCTTACAATCGAGACAATGTCCTGCTGGTGGACGCCCGCGAGGCGCCGATCGAACGCATCACGCCCAATGGCGTCAAGACCAGTGACGCGGAATACGAATTTGACGTCATCATTTACGCCACGGGGTTTGACGCCATAACCGGGGCGTTGACGCGGATCGATATCCGCAACGCAGACGGCCAGACGCTCAAGGACAAATGGGCCAATGGGCCGCGCACCTACCTGGGACTTCAGACCGCGGGCTTTCCGAATCTCTTCATTGCCACGAATACCGCGTTCTGTAACTACACCGTATGCGCCGAGACGGTAGTGGAATGGATCTCGGATTGCATCCGCTATATCCGCGAGAAGAACTATTCACGCATTGCACCCACCCCGCAGGCGGAAGACGCCTGGGTGGCGCACGCCAACGAGGTGGGCAGTCACACGCTCCTGAGCGATGCAAAGTCCTGGTTTGTGGGGGCGAATATTCCGGGCAAGGCACGCGCGATCCTTCTCTATGCGAACACCGCGCCCGCCTATCGGGACAAGTGTGCGGAGGCGGCGGCCAAAGGCTATGAAGGGTTTCTATTGCAATAGAGCTCCTGCATTTGCCGGGCGAATAGCGGCGGGCGGAAGCTTCCGCGGCGCGGTAGCGTGATCGTCATGTAAGAGAAATGGGTGCAATGTCCCGCGCTTGCACGGGATTCGAGAAATACGCGTGTTGTAAAAGCATTTTTCCCATCTGCTTTCGCATCCTGTGCTCTGTTAGCCTTGGGCGATGCGAGGGGCTCTGTCCACCGCCAACCGTGTCAAGCCTTTCATCATCTATGGCTTGATGATCGTCGGCATGGTGCTCATCTACGGCGTCATTCGTTCGTACGGTGAAGGTCTCACGGCAATCGCGCCGGCCGCAACTTCGCTCTTCGCAAACGCGGCGGCGAACACGCACGCGAGCGATCTCCTGCACATATTGGCGGCGCTGGTAGTCGTTATCGCCACCGCACGCCTGCTCGGAACTGTCTTTAAAATCGTGCACCAGCCGGCGGTGATCGGCGAAATAATCGCGGGCATCCTGCTGGACCCGTCGCTGCTCGGACGAATCGCACCGATGGCCTACGCCCATCTGTTTCCGCCGGAAGTCGCACCCTTCCTCAACGTCATCGCCCAAGTCGGCGTGATTCTCTACATGTTCCTGGTCGGCCTGGAACTTGACCCGACGCTTCTGCGCAAGCGCGGTCATGCGACGGTGGCAATCTCGCACACCAGCATCATCGTGCCGTTCCTGCTAGGCGCGGCGCTTGCCCTGCTGCTCTACCCGAAACTGTCATCGAGCGAGGTGCCGTTCACCGACTTTTCGCTGTTTCTCGGTGTGTCGATGTCGGTAACGGCATTCCCGGTGCTGGCGCGAATCCTGACCGATCGGCGAATTCACAAGACGCGGATGGGCGCGCTCGCGCTGACCTGCGCGGCAGTCGACGACATCACGGCGTGGTGCATGCTGGCGCTGGTCGTAGGCGTGGCGCAGGCCAAGGGCGAGGACGCGGCGAAGACCATCGCGCTGGCGCTGGGTTTCGTGGCGCTGCTGATTTTTGCTGTAAGGCCCGCGATGGCGCGGCTGTCGCTGATGTACGGCAATCGCGGGCGCATGACACAGGGCGTAATGACGCTGATCTTCGTCGCGCTGCTGCTCTCCTCACTCGCGACCGAGCTTATCGGGATCCACGCGATTTTCGGCGCGTTCGCGCTCGGCGCCGTGATTCCGCATGACAGCGAAATGGCACGCGAGATGACCGACCGGCTCGAGGACCTGGTGGTGGTTCTGCTGCTGCCGGCGTTTTTCGCTTACACCGGGCTGCGCACGCAAATCGGGCTGGTGAGCGGCCTTGGGCAATGGACGATATGCGCGCTGATAATCGTGGTGGCGTCGGTGGGCAAGTTCGGCGGCAGCGCACTGGCGGCGCGGCTCACCGGACTCAATTGGCGCGACGCCTCGGCGCTCGGCGTACTCATGAACACGCGCGGCCTGATGGAACTGATCGTCCTCAATATCGGCTTCGAGATGGGCATAATTTCGCCAACCTTGTTCGCGATGCTGGTGCTGATGGCCTTGGCAACCACCTTCGCGACCACGCCGATTCTGCATCTAATCACCCGGGGCGAACCGATCGAGGCCACGGTCGAACCGACCGTCCAACCGGCGTCGGCGACGGGCGCCGAGCGCGGCGCGATCCTGGTGCCCATATCGAATCCCGGTGGAGTAGCAGCGCTGGTCGAGTTGGCGCTGGCGGCCACGCCGCCCGACGCGCCGCCGCCGCGCGTGCTGGCGCTGGTCCGGCGTCCGGTCGGCGGCGCTGGACCTGGCGTGGGCGCGTGACGCCGTGATTACGCCGCAGGCAGTGTGGACCGACGATCCGGCGGCGGACATTCTGCGCACCGCGCGGGAGCCGCAAATCGGATGGCTGCTGCTGGGATCGCATCGCTCAGTCTTCGGCAGAGACTTCAGGGGTGGGGTGGTGCGCGAGATTCTGGAAGCGGCGCAGACCCTGCCGATCAATGTCGGCATCGTGATCCATCACGAGCAGCGCCCGTTAGAGCGGGTTTTTGCGGTGATCGATCAGAGTTCGGATGGACGCGCGGCGCTCGACCTGGCCACGCGAATTGCGCAGCAGGAGGAGTGCAACCTGCACGCCGTGGTGGTGCCGCGCCGCGCCGGCGAACCTGATGTGGAATTGTTGCGGATGTTGAGTGAAGCCGCGCGCAAGGTCGGCCGCCGGCTTCACAGCGACGTACTCGTGAGCCCGGACGCGGCGCAACTCGCTCGCCAGACGCCGGGCGGTCTTGTCATTGTCGGCGCGGGGTTCGCGGATCGTCTTGGGTTGTCGCCCGACGGCTTCGCCGACGGGCGCGCGGCCGTGTTGGTCCAAGGCTCCAGCGCGGCACCGGCGCGGCATGGCGCGGGTGTCGGAATGCAACGCCGCGCTTGACGGCATTTCTTGAATATTCCGGTTTTCCCGTGATGAACTATTCGTAACGCGTGCCGGCGCTGCGGCGTGAATAACGCATTTGAGCTTCCGGCCGCAATCGCAGTGAGTTCGTTTGGCTGTGCTCTCGTGCTAGGGATCGAAATGGCGAACTGAGGTTTCGGCAATGCTCCGTAATAATCACCAGCAGGAGACCCTCGCAATATTGGTAGGCGGTGGACCGGCGCCCGGCATCAACGGCGTGATTTCCTCGGCCGCAATCGAAGCGATCAACGGCGGACTGCGCGTGTTGGGCCTGTTCGATGGCTATCGATGGCTGGCGGAGGGCGACACTTCGCACGTAGCCGAACTGAAGCTCGAGCAGCTTACGCGGATCCATTTCACCGGCGGCTCCATCCTGCGCACCTCGCGCACCAATCCCGCACGTGACGAGGCCACGCTCGACAGTGTGGTTCGCGCGCTCCTGCTGCTCGACGTGCGCTATCTCATTTGTATCGGCGGTGACGATACCACTTTCGGCGCCGCGAAAATTGCCGAGCGCGCCAACGGTAGAATCGGCGTGGTGACGGTACCCAAAACCATCGACAATGATCTGCCGTTACCGGAAAACGCTCCAACTTTTGGCTTCGAGACCGCACGCGCCGTCGGTACTACGATTATCGAATCGTTGATGGAGGACGCGCGCACCACCGGCAGATGGTACTTGGCGGTTTCGATGGGGCGTAAGTCAGGCTCGCTCGCGCTCAGCATGGGCAAGTCGGCCGGCGCCACGCTGTCGGTGATTCCGGAGGAGTTCAGCGGCGAGAAGTACGACCTTGCGGTTGCGGTCGACACCCTCGCGGGGTCGATAATCAAGCGGCTCGTCTCCGGCCGCAACTACGGCGTCGCCGTCATCGCGGAAGGAATCGCCGAGCGCATGGATGCGGCTCCGCTGCCCACGCCAACGACGATCGGCGAGCGCGATGCTTACGGCCACCTGCACATCGCCGACATCCCGCTCGGTATGCTGCTGCGCGACCGCGTACGTGCGGCGCTCGCCGAACTCGGTATCGGCGCGACCGTGGTCGCCAAGGATATCGGTTACGAACTGCGATGCGCCAAGCCGGTGCCGTTCGACGGCGAATATACCCGCACGCTCGGCTATGGCGCGGTGCGTTACCTGCTGGGCGGCGGCTCCGGCGCACTCATCGCGATAACGGGCGGGCGGGTGACGCCGGTCAGCCTCGATCAGTTGCTTGACCCCAACACGGGCCGGATTCGGGTGCGTTTGGTCGACACGCATACCGAGTCGTATCAGGTCGCGCGGTCCTACATGATTCGGCTTGAGCCGTGGGATTTCGAGGAACCGTCGCTGTCGCGGCTCGCCGCGCATACCAATCTCTCCGCCCAAGCATTCAAGGAACGCTTTCTGCCAACGGTTCTCCAAACCACGCCTGACTGACGCGCCAAGCCGCATCGCTCCCCCCCCGAGGCGCGAACGAGTCCCATTGCACACGCCGCGCCTATGGCGCAAAGCCATCGACTGCGCCTATCTTTCCAACCGGCGGCGCGGCGCCGCAGAGGCCAACGCCTCGCGAGAACGGCCGCGCACCGAGGAGGCAGAGGCGATGAATCAGCTCCACACCGAGCGCGAGCGGCGCTTCATTGGTTTGGCGGCGGAATTGGCTGACGATTTCGCTCAACGTGCCGCCCGGCACGACGAAGAGGAATCCTTCCCCCACGAAAACTATGCGCGCCTGCGCGAGAGCGGTTATAGCATCATGACCATCCCGGAAGAGCTGGGCGGGATGGGCGCGACGCTGCTCGAACGGATCAAGGCGCAGGAACGCCTCGGCCAGGGATGCGGCGCCACCGCGCTCGCGATCAATATGCATCTCAACGTGACCGGGCTCCTGATTGAAGTGTGGCGCATGCTTAAGGACCCGAAGATTGAAGCAAAGCTCCGCCAGATCGCCAAAGACCGCTCGATTTGCGGCGGCTCAGCCTCCGAACCCAACAACAACATTCCGGTGCTGCGCCCCAAGGCCCTGGCGCGGCGGACCGATGGCGGCTTCGTGGTCAATGGGAGCAAGATTTTTTCAACCCAGAGTATCGCGCTGGATTTTTATTTCAGCGAAGCAACCTGGGAAGACGGCCCGAAGGGTCCCACCATCATCACGTTTTTCATCCCGCGCGAGACGCCCGGGCTCAGCTTCAAGGACGACTGGCACACCATGGGGATGCGCGCCAGCGCCTCGCGCAGTTCGGATCTGAAGAACGCGTTCGTGCCGGACTCCACGGTGATGATTCAGCGGCCGGTGTTCACCCGCGGCGGCGTTACCAACGCGTTCCTGCGGGCGCCGTTCACGATCGCCGCGCCCTACGTCGGCATCGCCATCGCCGCCCGCGATTTCGTCGTCAACTTCATGCGCGATCGCACGCGCTATCCCTCCAAAGAGCCGTTGAGCCATTCGCCGGCGGTCTATAACAAGGTCGGCGAAATGGAGGTGCTGATCGAAGGCGCGCGCGCCGTGATGTGGCAGGTCGCGGGCGATGTGGAGAGCGACGACCCGCGCAACTGGGCGCGCCGCAGCGTGGCGGCGCGGATGATCGCGATCGAGAATTCGGTACGCGTGGTCGACCTCGCGTTGCGGGCGGTCGGCGGCGCTTCGTATTTCAGGCGGATGCCGCTGGAGCGCTATCATCGCGACATGCGCGCCGCGCTCTATCATCCGTTCGACAGTGACGACACGCTCGAATTCCTCGGCAAGAGCGCCTTCGGCATTCCGGTACTGGACCGCGATTCGATCTGAGCCGGCGGCGCGGCCTAGCGGTTACGGCTTGCGCGCGACCCAGAACGTATAGTCGCCGCGATCACTCCGATAACGGCTTGCCACTTCCGCAAAACGCCCGGTGGTGAGGTCGGCGGCCAGTTTCACGCAGCCCTCCGCGATCTCGGGCGCGTCCGGGCGCGCCGCGAAGGTCGAGATGCCGGCGCGAACGCGCGCATCGAGATAGCGCGCCGGGTCATGCTTGCCGCAATAGAGAAACCAGTCCTGGAGATCGGGTGCGATATCGTAAAGCTCGGTCTCCGCGATGCTGAATCCCGCTTCTCTGAGACGCCGCTGGGTGTCGAGTTGCTCGTTAAACGTGATCGCCTGCTCCATCATGAGCGGGAAATATGCGGCGAGCCAGCATCCACGCAATTGCTCGGCACTGGCGTTGAACACGACCAGGCGGTGGGCGGGTTGGAGCACCCTGAACACTTCGCGAAATGCCTCATGCACGTCACGAAAATGATGATGCGCGAGGAAGCAAACCGCCCCTTCGACGCGATTATCGGCGAGCGGCAGCGATTCCGCGTTCGCGATGTTCCATGCGATATTTGGCGCTAGTCCGGACTTGCTCTTTGCCGTCGCGAGCATGGCGGGCGACTGGTCCATCGCGATGATGCGCGCGTCGGACTTCGCCACTTCGATCGTGTAGTTGCCCGTGCCGCATCCCAGATCGAGGTAGTAATGGCCGGGGTGCGGATCAAGATGATGAATCAGGCGGCTGGCGAGATAAGGGTCCGCATGTCGAGTGGTGTCGTAGCCGATGCCGATGCGATCGTAGAGCGCCATCGCCGCCTTCAAGCCGCCGCACCTGCGGCGCGATTAGTTGTCACGATTCGGGCGCGTCAGCAGTTGGCGCGCGTTGATCCCGAGGACTTTCGCTTCGTCTTGCGGCGCCAGCCCGAGCGCCTTGACCTCTTCCACCGGATGGGCGAGGCCGGCCGGCAGCGGATAATCGCTGCCGACCACGAAATGATCCGGCCCGTACGCATGCACCAGATGACTCAGCATCGAGCGGTTATGCGCAATGATATCGAAAGAAAACTGATTCACATACGTGGATGGAGGACGCGGAATCGCCGAACGGCACTCGGGCACGAGCCGATAGCCCATGTCCAACCGCCCAATGATCGCCGGCAACGCACCGCCGCAATGATAGAGCACCACCCGCAGCGACGGGTGACGTTCCAGCACGCCGCCATAGATCAGCAGCGCGGCAGCCAGCCCGGTATCGTAAAGGTTGCCAGCGAGATTGCCGAGAAAATAACGCGCCAGCGCTCCGCTCGGCGCCGCTTCGAACGGATGAATGCACACCACCATGCCGAGCGCGGCAGCCGCTTCCCAGAACACCTCGAACTCGGGCTCATCCAAGTGGCGCTCGATAACTTTGGCCGGAATCTCGACGCCGCGCATTTCGAGTTTGGCGGCGCGCTCCAGCTCCTTCGCCGCCGCCACCGGGTCCTGCATCGGCACCGACGCGAGCGGGATGAACCGCTCCGGATTAGCGCGGCCGAGCGCCGCCAGCGCGTCATTGTTGACCTGCGCAATCGCGAGCGCGCGTTCCGGCGCGACCTCGGGATACATCAGAAATGGGACGCATGAGACCGCCTGCACGGTTACGCCTTCGCGATCCATGTCGGCCAGCCGCGCCGGCGCATCTGAAATAGGGCCGTCAATCGGGCGCCGCGCCGACTCCTGGATCAGGAAGAAGCGGCGGCCCTCGCGCTCGATAATACGGGTGGCATAATGAGCGCCCTCGCGTGTGAGAAAGGTGATTATCTCGGGCGCGACCATGTGATTGTGCATGTCGATGACGTCCATGGCGGCTCCAAATCGATGGGCAGTGTTGTCAGCCGAGTCACTGCGAGCGTCTACAAAATGAAGCTGACCTTGCCGTGCGGACGCAGCGCCTCAAGGTCGAGAATCGCTTTGCGTTCCCGGATTTTGAGTCCGCTGTCATGTCTCACCAACTTATACTCGTAGTGCCCAATGTAGGTATCGACCTGCTCGTAGCGCATGCGGTAGACAGCGAAGTTCGCGGTCACGCGGATATTTTCGCGGTCGTTTCCGAGCACACGAACATTGCTGATCAAGCGGCGCGTACGCGAGTGCGGATTCTCCGCCCACGCAAACCGGCCCAGCAACTGCTTAACGCGTGAGCGGATGCGCAGCATGTCGTCGGCGATGATGAAAAGCGTGGAGCCCGGATCGCCCGCGGGATTGTCAGTGGACGGAATCTGGTAGACGGCGTCCTCGGTCAGCAGCGCCAGCCATTCCTCCAGCCGCCATTCGTCGAGCAATGCGGCCTCGGCGTAGAGAAAGTCTTCGATTTCCTGGCGGGTGACAACGGGCTCCATTTCGCTATCTGGTTCCACCGATCGAATTCATTGACCGCTTCAGTTTTCGAATCGGCGCCGCGACCGCCTACGCCGCGCGGTGATCCGCCGCGCGCACCGGGCGAACACCCGTTATCAATTCGTTCCAGCGGCGCCAGAACGCCCGAATCTGCAATTCATCGATGACCGACGGGTGTTGTCGTTTCATCCCGCGCGAAATGTCCGACCATGCGACTTCGCGATTGGCAAAGCCGCGCTGGCACGACTCCAGCATCTCGACATCGTCGGGCGTCGCGAAGCCTCCGGGTCCGAGAAAAGTGAGGAAATTATCGAGCCGGAGCGCGATCTCCTCGGGCCGCTCATCCGCCGGCGCCAGGTTCCATGCGTTCACCTCCATATAGCCCGGCGAAACCGGAAAGAACGTGCGCACCGTTATCGACATGATGTCGTTGATGACGAGGTTGGGAAAAATATGGAGGTTACGGCTGGTTTCGCATATTCGATAGGCGCGCTCGGCACCAAAGCGCCGCTCGATTCTTCGCCGTGCGGCCTCGATAAGTCCCTTGCGTTCTTCGCCGAAGGGCCGCACCCAACGCGCCATCGGGCGGCCCCACGGACCTTCATATTCAATGACCCCATGACCATTGCCGAGGTCTCGCGCCCTTTGGCGCTCGGGTGAGGCTACACCCTTTAAATCGATCCCGGTTTCCGCCAGAAAGTTCATGTAGCGCTGATGCGTCGTCGCGCCATGATAGCCGTCGAAGCTGTTCTCGACCAGCAGCTTCCAGTTCGCGCGGACACTGTAAGCCTGCGTTCCTTCGGTGATCTTCATTCCCACTTCCGACTGATCGCAGACCAGGTCCAGATATTCCCTGGCGCCGCCCAGATAGTCATTGAGACTCTGACCCGCCGGGTTGAAGCTGATGAAAACGAATCCGCGGTAGATTCCCATTCGCGGTGCGTTGACCAGACCCATCTCCTTCCGATCGAAAGCCCCACTGTACGAACTATCGCCGGGGACACCGATCAGTTCGCCGCGTGAATTGTACGTCCACGCATGGTACGGACACTGAAACGTCCGCGCGTTGCCGGAATTCTGCCGGCACACCATCGCGCCGCGGTGAGTGCAGGTGTTGAGCAGCACGCGCACCACGCCGTCGTCACCACGCGCAATAATGACCGGACGGCCGGCGACGCGGCGTGAACAGAAGTCGCCGGCGTTCGCCACTTCGGACTCATGCCCAGCGTAAATCCAGCAGTGCTCGAAGATACGGCGGCGCTCGAGTTCGAGATATTCAGGTTCGGTGAAGACCCGCCGGTTGACACGGAACAGTCCCGCGGCCTGGTCGTCGATTATCAGGCTGTCCAACGCGATGTTTTCCATGATTCAGCTTGCCGCGCGTAAATTTCCTTGCTGACCGTCATTGTGCCGGCGCCGCCGGATCCCAGGCCCAGTAACGCGCCACCGTGCCGGCGTCGACGCGAAGGTCCATGCCCGTCATCATTTCGGCGTCATCCGAGGCGAGGAAAACCGCCGCGCGCCCATAATGGCGCGGACTTGGCAGCTTTTGCATCGGCGTACGCCTGCGGAATTGTTCGAAGCCCTGCTTGATGTGATCGGCGTTGCGCACGGTTCGGCCCCAGCGGGCCGCGCGCTCGATTCCCTCCGAGGGATCGGTCGCCGTGGGCGTCAGACTGTTCACGCGAATCCCGTGGCCGACCAGCTCCATCGCAACCGAGCGCGTGAAGTTCAACAGCCCGCATTTGCTTGTACAGTACGCAACGTTGTTCGGTTGACCCTGATGACCGGCGCTCGAAATGATATTGATGATGCTGCCCTTGCGGCCCTGCTCGATCATCGCTTTCGCCGCATACTTGGTGAACAGAAACGTGCCCGTGAGGATAATGCCGATTTGCCGCTCCCATTCCTCAAGCGTCATGTCGAGTACGCCCTTGGTATTGAAGATCGCCGCACCGTTGACCAGGATGTCGACGCCGCCAAAGGCTTCGCGCGCCCGGCCGATTACCGCCTTGACCTGCGCTTCATTGGTCACATCGCAGGTGGCGGCGAGTGCTCGGCCGCCGGTGCGCTCGATTCCGCGCGCGCAATCCGCCGCGTTCTCCGGCCTGATGTCGACGCAGACTACCGCCGCGCCCTCGGCGGCGACTCCCTCGGCGATACCGCCGCCAATATTGGAACTGGTGCCGGTAACGACCGCGACTTTGCCGTCCAGTTTCACGTTACCTTCTCCATCCCCGCGTCGAAAAGTCATTCCGGCGTAGTGCTCAGTTGGGTAATTGCAGGCCGTAACACTCGACCAGGTTGTCATGCAATATGAAATCGCGTTCCTGTTCGTTAAGGCCGGCGGTGTGCTCGCGGATTACCTCGCGCGAGTGTGGCCAGGTTGAATCGAAATGCGGAAAATCACTGGCCCACATCAGGCGCCGCACGTTGCACAAATGCCTCAGCTTGAATGCCATCAGATCGTCCTGGAAAGTTACATACACATTCTTGAAAAAATACTCACTCGGCGGCTTCGAGAGCGGCTCTGTCTTTATGTGATGCCGGTGCTGGCGGTAAGCGTAATCCATCCGGTAGGTGAAATGCGGTACCCAACCGGCGTCGGCCTCGGCGCAGATCAATTTGAGCGCCGGATGACGCTCGAAGACGCCACCTAGCACGAACATCGCGAGCAAGTCCTGGTTGCCGCGTACGAGGTTCATCCACCCGTTGAGCCGCGTGTTCACACCGCGATTGCCGTCGGCATAGGGGCTGTCGGGGGCGTCGTTGGGATCGCGGCGGCCGGCCAGGTGATGAAACGTCACCGGCAGGTTCAAATCCGCGCATGCGTCCCAGAACGGATCGTAGCGCTTGCTGTCGTAATCCTCCTCGCTCGGCCATCCGGGCAGCATCACCCCGCGCAAGCCGAGTTCCTTGATCTTGCGCGCTTCCGCGATCGATTCGCCGACCGTGCATAGCGAGACCTGCCCAACGCCGAGCAGACGATTCGGATTGGTCGCGCAGAACTCGGCCAACCACAGATTGTAGGCGTCCATGCAGGCCTTGCGGTACTTGAAATCGAGGTGCTTGCACAGCACCATGCCTACGCTAGGATACAGGATCTCGGCGGCGATACCGTCGCGATCCTGGTCGGCGAGGCGGGCTTGCGGATCCCATCCGCCGCGTTGGAGCCATCCGGTGTCGGTGGATTCGAGCTTCGGGATATCGACCGGGGCGACACCCGCCGCTGATAGCAGCGCCATTGGAACCGGCCGATTGATGCCGTCGATCACATAAAGATCGCCGCGCCGGTCGTCATGCACCATGTGGGGCGCACGCTCCTTGAAGCGCTGATCCATCCGCTTGGCATAGAGATCCGCTGGTTCGGTGACATGGGAATCGGCAGAAAGAACCGGCTTCGACATTGGTCAGTTCCTCCACATTGTAAAATTCAGCTTATCGCGCTGTTCGCCACGCGCTCCCCATACACCGCCATTCATGAGGCGGCCGCCGGGTTATGTCGCCGGTACTCATTCAAGCATCACGTCGTGCAGCGTGGGACAACGATACGTGCCGCGCGGCATCTCACTGATTGGGACCGGCCACGAGGAAACATTTCGATGAGTTCAGCACCCAGGTGGTGAAGAACTCCGTCATCGCCGGCCGCCGACCCAGTTGCTTGAGCGCGCCCGTCAGGCACATCCAGTTGAGAATCTCCTGCTGTCCGCTGTCTTCGACCGCCGACAGGGGGCGATTTCTCCAAGTCTCGTAATCGCCGGCGCGTAAGGCGTCGTACAGTGTCTGGTCGGCCGGAGTATCTGGATATAGAAAGTAGTTCTTGGCAGTGAGAAAAGCATGCGACCAGCCCGACGAAGCCATCAACACTGCGCGCCAGGGACTGGCCGAGAGGATTTTCGCGGTCGCGGCGCCCAGGTCAAAGAGACGTTGCGGCGAAGGCGACGGCGGATCCAGTTGCATCTCGGCGCGCGGGTTCGCGAAGTCCGGCAGGCCGCCATGTTGAGAGATCACGCGCCGGCCGTAGCAGTTAATCGCAAACGGCACGATCGGGTAGTTAAAGCC
>JBOHWJ010000112.1:0-4460 GCA_050736495.1 Binataceae bacterium (SeqCode)
AACAGCAGACTCGAATCATGAACATAACTTCCGTCCCGAAACCAACAGCGGCGCAGGCGCTGTGCGTGAATAAGCAAGTGCGCGTAACCCGGCAGTTTTCGCATGAAGCGACCGACACGCCGATCGAAGCGACGCACGCGGAATTGGAAATCATCCGGGACCAGCTTCACTCGATAGAAAGGATGCTCGCGGGATTGTTCGGCCCGGCCTACGATGGCGGCGCGGACAGCCTGGAGGCGCGCAACAAGGCGGCCGATATCGTCGACGCGCATCTCGACGAGGTGGTCGAGAACTGGTCGCTGGCGGTCGAGCAGACTTTCAAGGATCGTAAAACGCTGCATCGGCCGAGCATGGCCAACGCGCTCATCCGTTTCGTCGCCCATCTGCGCGAACCCGCTGATCTCCGCACTTACGTTTATCTGCGGCGTCATTGCCAGGAGGGGATGTTGTCGCGGGCGAAGCCATCGGAGTTCAACCTTTTCCACATCGCGCTGAAGCAGGTGATTCTGAACCTGGTGCGCGCCCATATGCGGGGCAAGCGGCGGATGGAGATCGTGCGCGACACGGTGGTCGCGGCGATCGACGAGCGGCGCCTGATGGTGGCGCAGTTCTATATCGAATCGCGCGAGCACGCCTTGCGCGCCTCCGAAGAAAAGTACCGCAACTCCATCAATCATGCGCCCGACCCGATGTATGAGATCGATCCGCTCACGCTGGTCGTGCTCGGGGCGAACACGGCGGCGCTCGATTTGCACGACATCCTGCCCTACGAGCAGGACCTTCCGCTCGTGGGACAGCCGCTGACCGCGCTGGTGCCCGATATGCAGCCGCTGGTATTCAAGCATATCGAGAAAGTCAAGCGCGTCGGCTCCGACCAAGCGCTCGACCTGCCCATCCGCGGCCGCTACTTCGACATCAACTCGGCCCTGATTCCGCACGGCAACCAGCGCTTCATCCAAATGATCCTGCACGACGTGACGCAACGCCACGAGATGCTCGACACGCTGCTCAAGGCGGAGCGGTTGGCGGCGGCGGGCACCTTCGCCAGCGGCGTCGCGCACGAGGTCAACAACCCGCTTGCCTCGATCTCGTCGCTGGTGCAATCGCTGCTCAACGTCGAGACCGACATCGCGCGGCGCACCACCCTGCACACCATCCTGTCGCAAATCACGCGCATCTCGACCACGCTCAAGGACCTGGTGAACTTCGCGCGGCCGGCGCCGGGCGAGTGCAAGGCGCTCGACCTGAACGCGCTCATCGCGGAGACGCTCAGGCTCATCGCCTACAACAAACGTTTCTCGGGCATCACCATCGAACCCTCACTGGCGCCGGACCTGAAGCCCGCTTTTGCCGACAATAACGGGATTCAGCAGGTCTTGCTGAACCTGCTGTTCAACGCCGCCGACGCCACTCAGCGCGAGGGCGGGATCATCAGGATAATCACTGAAAACAAACGCGCCGGGCAAAATAGCGACGGGGCGGGCCGCGTCGTGATACGTGTGGCCGACAACGGCGTCGGCGTTCCGCCCGAAGATCTCGAGCGCGTGTTCGATCCGTTTTTTACCACCAAGCCGTCGGGCGCGGGCGTCGGATTGGGGCTGTCATTATGTCAGAGCATCATCTTGACCAACCAGGGCACGATTCGTCTCGAGAGCCAAATGGGGAAAGGCACCTCCGTGATGATTTCCCTGCCGGCGTACCAGGCCGGAGCGACGCGGGCGGAGGCATCGACCGCCTGATGAATATCGACGCAAATGGCGTCAACGAGCGCGGCTGGGAAGAGGAAGCTCGCGGGCCTTTTCGCATCCTCGTGGTCGAGGACGAGGAGTTGATGCGCTCGATCATCGTGCAACTCCTGCGCAGCGAGGGCTACGAAGTGAGCGAAGCGAGCGGCGCGGACGCCGCCCTGCAACTGTTCGAGACGCGGAACATCGACCTCGCCATCCTCGACCTCAACCTGGGCGGCGCCGGCAGCGGACTCGATCTGCTGGGCAAGATTCGCGACCTCGACGCCGAGGTGATGGGTATCATCGTCACCGCCTACGCGAGCGTCGAATCGGCGGTCGAAGCGCTGCGCAAGGGCGCCTACGATTACATCACCAAGCCGTTTGCCAACGATCATCTGAAGGCGGTCGTGCGCAACGCGCTGGAGCAGAAGAAGCTGTTCCACGAAAACCGCTTCCTGCGGCGCGAACTGCGCGAGAAGTACCGCTTCGAGAGCATCATCGGCAATTGTGACGCTATCGAGCAGGTCTTCCGCGTGATGGAGAAGGTCGCGCGCACGGATTCCAGCGTGCTGATCACTGGCGAGTCGGGCACCGGCAAGGAACTGGTCGCGCGTGCCATCCATTTCGGATCCGAGCGCGCCAACAAACGCTTCCTGCCGATCAACTGCGGTGCGCTGCCCGAGAATCTGCTCGAGAGCGAACTGTTCGGCTACAAGCGCGGCGCCTTTACCGGTGCGATGCAGGACAAGGTCGGCCTGCTCAAGGCCGCCGACAAGGGCACCATCTTCTTTGACGAAATTGGCGACATGCCACTCGCGCTGCAGGTCAAACTGTTGCGCGCGCTGCAGGAGCGCGAATGCTATCCGCTGGGCTCGAACGATCCAGTCTCGTTCGATGTGCGCGTGCTGTGCGCGACCAACAAGGATCTCGAAAAAGAAGCCAAAGAGGGGCGCTTTCGCGAGGAACTGCTCTACCGCATCAACGTCATCATGATCAGACTGCCGCCGTTGCGCGAGCGTAAGGACGATATCGCGCTGCTGGCGAACCATTTCCTGCGCAAGTACGAAAAACCGCTGGGGCGGTCGGCGATGCGTTTCTCGAAGGGTGCGATGCGCCTGTTGCTCAGCTATCCGTGGCCGGGCAACGTGCGTGAACTGGAAAACGCGGTCGAACGCGCCGCCATCCTGGCCGAGACCGACGTCATCCACGCGCACGACCTGCCGGAGAAGCTGCACAGCACCATGGTGGTGCCGAGCGAGAGCGGTTCGTCGGGGATGACGCTGGAGGAACTTGAGCGCGATCACATGCGCCGCGTACTGGCCGAGGTCAACGGTGACAAGGTCAAGGCGGCGCAGGTTTTAGGCATCCATTTGTCGACGCTCTACCGCAAGATGCAGCGTTATCATCTCGATGTCGAGAGTCCGCCCGCCGCCGCGCAACCGGCGTAGCGGGCACCGCCCCATTCGGCCCGCGGGTGCCCTCTGAACGGGCGCACGAAAACGAAGTGCTCGATCAGAACACCCGGATTGGGTTGCCCGAGGCGATCATTGCGTACTCCGGATCTCGATGACCCTGAAGTAAGCAACCAGCATCGCGGAAGAACCTGACGCGGGACTCGGCATAAACGGCTTGGTCGTTAATGCCGCCGGCCCTTTTTGCTTTCGGCATTTCACGAACCGGGAGAGCGATTGGAAATGCTCACGGCGAAGTTATCGCGGGGAGGGCGGGGCGCTAAGAAGCCGGCATCCCGAAACAGCGGGAGTGACCTCCCGCGACGGAGGCCATTTTGCGGGACGGCATACTAGATTTTCTCTTCGAACAGCGGTGTGGCCGGAGTACTGTCCTGCCAGTACCGGATGGTCGCGGACGGGCCATCGAGCACTATCGTGGCGTAGCCGTGGCTATAGATCAGTCCGTCGTTACCCAGCGTCACTGGTTCAGTGGGGACGTTGGGAAACCTGGGTTCGCTGGGAAGTTCGTCGAGCGCGACTGGAAAGGCGCCATGGCCGACACATCTTCCAAGTACCCGCAAGTAATTCTTGTAGATTACCAAGTCGTGCTCGTGGCCCCATAGCCACAGATCCACTTCCGGCAGGCATGACTGCAGTTGCTGGTAGAGTTTCTGGTTAATGGCCTGGCCGCCGATATCCTCTTTACTGGTAAACAATTGATGGTGCGAGAGCAGGATCGTCCGGCGGCCGCCCGCGTTATCGAGCTTGTGCCGCAGCCATGCGGCCTCGCTGTCTTCCAGGTAAGTTGGTTTGCCGCGCAATGGATCATGGTCATGCAGTCCCGTATCGATTCCGATAATCTGCCAATGTTCATTGCGCAGGCAGAAATAGCTGGCCGGTTGGCCCAGCCGATCGATGAGACGGTAGTACGGCGCGCCGCCGCAGAACATCTCGTGATTCCCTGAGAGCGCGAAGGTCTTGCCGCCGGCCGCGAGGTCGCCCAAGGCGCTTTTCCATTCCTGATAGAAGTAAGTATCCACTTCGTATTCCGTGCCGGAATAATAGATATCGCCGAGATGGACAGCGATGTCAGGGTGTGTCCCGGCGAGTTGTTTCAATACCGCCAGCGCTTCCGGGCGTCCGGTGCCCCAGTCGCCGACTATGCCCACGCGCGCGTTCGCCGGAAGCCGGTTATCGATGATGAAATCGGTCAACTGGCTATAGCGGCGGTAGGGAATCTGACCGCCATGGGCAAGAAAATAGTCGGCGTATTTTTCAGCGC
>JBOHWJ010000113.1:0-5628 GCA_050736495.1 Binataceae bacterium (SeqCode)
GGTATCGGCCGTGCCTTGCGCGGCCGATACCGCCGCGCGCGCCACCGCCGCCTGCTCGCTAAGGCCAAATTCGCGCGCCGATTGCGCGGTCAACTCGTTCCGCTGCTCAAGCAGGCGGCGCGCCGCCCCCAGCCGATCCAATTCCGACAATTCACCGCGGATAAGCTTGTACGCTTCGGCCTTCTTGGCCTGGCGGCGCGCAAAATTGAGCTGGCGCTCGATTTCGTTCAGCACGTCGTCCACCCGCGCCAGATTCTCTTTGACCCGTTCGAGCTTGCGCTCGCTCATCTCGCGCCGGCCCTTGAACAGCGCGAGCCCGGCTGCCTCTTCGACCATCGCGCGCAATTCGTGGGGCTTGGCCTGGATAATCTCCTCGACGCGGCCCTGCTCGATCAGCGCGTAGCCGCGGCTATGAATCTGCGCCGCCATGAAAAACTCCGTGATATCCTTCAAGCGGCACGGAATCTTGTTGATGAGATATTCGGAATCACCCAACCGATAGATGCGGCGGGTCACCGCGACCTCGCTTAATGCGGAGTAAGGTTCGGGGAGGACGCTGCCCTCTTCGGCTTCCAGCAGCAGCGTTACTTCGGCCATCCCTGCCGGTGAGTTGGAGTCGTTGCCGGCATAAATGAGGTCGTCGCCGCTCTTGCCGCGCAGACGCGTCGGCGCCTGCTCGCCCAAGACCCAGCGGATAGCATCGACGACGTTGGACTTGCCACAGCCGTTGGGACCGACAACGGCGGTGACACCAGGACTGAAGCCGATTACGGTCGGTTCGAGGAAAGACTTGAAGCCGACTAACCCAAGGCTCTTAAGACGCATACAGCCATCGCCTCCACCACTCCCCCAACCCCTCGGAGCATATCCTACGACTACCCGTGCGGGTCAATACATTTACAAGCAGTCGTAGGCCAGTTTGCTCCACAGACCCATCATGCTGTGGTCAAACGCGCCTGTTGATTACGTTTCGCCAAAACGCCGCCTCGTCGCGACGGGAATTCTCTCAAGCTCCGCAGGTGGGACTTGCGCCCATGCCCGCGCTCGCGTCCGGCGCCTGTTCCCGGTGCGCGCAAACTCGTCAGAATGTCCGGTCGGCATCGAAATGCCGTCAGTCCTGGATCAATTCAGTATTCCAGTAGGCCGCATCGACCGTCGTCAGGAACGGCATCCACTCGCGATAGCGCCTCAGGTTGAACATCTCGGAGCTGAACGGAGTCCATTGAGGGCGCCGCGGCCTGTGGATAAGTAACATGCCGGCCTCTTCGGGGGTGCGCCCGCCCTTGCGCCGGTTGCAGCTATGGCACGAGCAGACGACGTTTTCCCAGGTCGAAAGCCCGCCATGCGAGCGCGGTTTGACGTGATCGAGGTTGAGCTCGGTGCGTGGCAGGCGCCGTCCGCAATATTGACAGGTATTGTTATCGCGGGCGTAAATATTGAAACGCGAGAAGCGGACATGTCGCTTGGGTACGCGCTCGTACGCGATTAGCAGCAACACGCGCGGCACCCGGATAGCGCCGCCGACCACACCCAGCCGTTCCTGGTTGACTTCGACACCCAGCTCGCGCCAGCTTTCGAAATCGAAGGTACGGTACTGTTCATCGACCACCCGCGCGACTCCCTGATAGAGGAGCGCGAAGGCGCGCTTCACCGAGGTGACATGGACCGGCAGGTAAGACCGGTTCAGCACCAGCACCTTGCTGTTAAGCAGGGCCGCGCCGGGAGGATGCGCCATCAGAGTGTCTGCTGACGCGGACATCATAAGACGAGTAGCGGCCCAAGCGAGTACAAGTCAAGCATGGGGTGGTAATTTAACCGCCGCGCCATCTGACGGACGTGCTTGCCTTGCGGAGGTGTAAGTTGGTCCGTATGATCAAGCTGGACTGGTTCTTCGACACGCCGGGAGCGACTTGAATTGACCTGTTCAGACCGACTGCCAAACCGGTTATACATATATTTGCCCAGCGTTGAGCCGCGTCCGCTTGTGCCGCTGACGGACCCGGTCCAGTCGGCGGAAATGCCGCATCAGTGAAGCGCGAAATCGTAATCAACGGCTCCGCCCTTGAGGTTCGAGTAGCGGTACTCGAAGACGGGTCGCTTGCGGAATTTTACCTGGAACGCAATCAGCGTGGCGGACTTGTCGGCAATATCTACAAGGGCAAGGTGACGCGCGTGTTGCCTGGGATGCAGGCGGCATTTGTCGACATCGGGCTCGAGAAAGCCGGCTTCCTGCACGTCTCGGATTTCCAGAACGAAGTCGAAGGGTACGGTTCGGTGGCCGAGGTTATCGGCGAGGAAGATGTCGAGACCGAACCGATCCGCGACGACGGCGAATCAGTCTCCAGCGAACTCCTTCCCGAGGTGATATCAGTCGGCGACGGTGCGGCGCATGGCGGCGACGCGGCTTCGGAACCGCAAGCGCCGGCGGCATCCGGCCGCGGGCGCCATGGACGGCGTGGCGGAGTACGCCGCAATCATCTCCCGATCGAGCAGCAGCTCAAGCGCAACCAGGAGATTATCGTCCAGGTCGCCAAGGAGCCGATGGGCACCAAGGGGGCGCGGTTAACCTCGTTCATATCGTTGCCGGGCCGCCACCTGGTCTACACCCCGACCAGCAATCATATTGGCATCTCACGCCGGATCGAGAGCGCGGAGGAGCGCGGCCGCTTGCGCAATGCGGTCAATGAACTGCGACCGCGGGAGGGCGGCTTCATCGTGCGCACGGCGTGCGAGGGCGTGAGCCGGCGCGAAATCCAGCGCGACGTTTCCTTTCTGACCAAGCTCTGGTCGTCGGTGATCAAGCTGGGTGAGACCAGTCCGCCGGCGGCGCTGCTCTACAACGACCTCGACATCGCGCTGCGCATCGTGCGCGACCTGTTTTCGAGCGAGGTCGAGCGGCTATGGTGCGACGACGCCGTAACCTACGGCCGCGTCGTCGAATTCGTACAGAGTTACATGCCGCGGTTGCGCGCGCGCGTCGCGTTGTACGAAGCCGAAGAGCCGGTCTTCGATCATTTCCGCGTCGAGCCGCAAATCGATCGCGCACTGGAGCGCAAGGTCTGGCTCAAGTCCGGCGGCTACCTGGTTTTCGATCAGGCCGAGGCGCTCACCGCGATCGACGTCAACACCGGGCGCTTTGTCGGCAAACGCAACCAGGACGAAACCGTGTTGCGCACCAATCTGGAAGCGGCCGACGAGGTGGTCAAGCAACTGCGCCTGCGCAACATCGGCGGCATCATCATCGTCGACTTCATCGATATGACGCGCGAGGCCGATCGCAAGCGTGTGACCGACGCGCTCGCGCAGGCGCTCAAGCGCGACAAGGCGCGCAGCTCGATGCTCAAGATTTCCGAACTGGGCCTGGTCCAGATGACGCGCAAGCGCACGCGCGAGAGCCTCGAGGAATTACTCACCGAGACCTGTCCGCGATGCCAGGGACGGCGCGTTATCAAATCGGTCGCGACGCTCGCGGCCGAGGTGATGCGTGGTATCCATCGCGCAGCCGGACGCCGTCCGCGTAGTGACGTACTGGTGGTCAAAGTCAATACCAGCGTCGCGCGCCATCTTTATGATGTTGGCGCCAAGGACCTCGACTCGCTTGAGCAGCGCTTGGGGCTGAAAATCGTACTGCGCTCGAGCGACTCGATCGAGCCAGGCGCGTTTGAGCTGGTGCAGGCGACCGCCGCCGCCTGATTTTCACGCCGATTGTATCGGATGATAGCTTCTCGCGTGCCTTTGGCAGCGGCACTTCGATATCTTACGACCTCTTGCTGATCGGCGGCGTACGTCCCCTTTTGCCTTCATCGAGCTGATACTTCCAGTCGGCGCCCGCGTCTTCTACAGCCGCCTGTCGAAGGGCGTTGGCTAAGCAACATCTGACTCGTACGATTCAGGCTGCCGCCGAATACTCAGATCGGCTTGTGGTAGACGACGCCCGCGCGTTCCAGTTCCGCCACCTGCTCGCTGGTATAGCCAAGGTGGCGCGTGAGAACCTCTTCGTTATGTTCGCCGAGCAGCGGTGCTTCGAGCCCCAGGCGTTCGGGAAATTCCGAAAAGCGCAGCGGAAATCCGGGTAACAGGAAATCGCCGAGAATACGATCGTGAACCGGCTGCACCGTCTGGCGCTCGCGCATATGCGGATGATTGATAGCCTCTTCGACCGACAATACCGGCGCGGCAGGTACGCGATGCCGGTTGAGCTGCGCCATAATGGCGTCGTCACTTGGCAGCGACGTGAGCCATCCCTGGATAATCTCGAACAGCTCCTGTTCATGCTCCAGGCGCATGGCGTTGTTGCGAAAACGCGGATCGTCGGCGAGTTCCGGACGGCCCATCGCGTCGCACAACTGGCGCCACTGATGCTCCATCGCGCCCATGATGATTATGTAGTGTTCATGGCCACGGTACATACTGGCCGGGGCGCCATATGGCAGATGTTTGCCGTTGCGAGTGAGCTTTATCTTGCCCCCGCTCAGACTATACATTTCCACCGCCGTATGGTGGCAGTGAAAGTACGCATCGAGCAGTGAGATATCGAGATACTGCCCCTTGCCGGCGCGGTTGCGATAGAGCAGCGCCGAGACGATCGCAAGTGCCGCGTGGACGCCGGTCGAAACGTCGCCGAGCGCGGCCATCGGAAAGTAGGGTGGGCCGTCGCGTTCGCCGATCATCGAAGTGATGCCCGAATAGGCTTGCGCGATAAAGTCGTAGCCGGGCAGATGAGCGAGCGGTCCCCGCTGGCCGAAGGTGGAAACCGAACACATAACGATGGCGGGGTTGATCGCCTTGGCGGTTTCATAGCCGAGCCCGATGCGCGCGATTACGCCGGGCGCGAAATTTTCGACGAAGACGTCGACCTGGGCGAGGAGTTCCTTGATGAGCGCAAGCCCGCGTGGATGCTTGATGTCGACGCAGATGCTCTTTTTCCCGCGGTTCTGCTGTACGTAGTAGCCGCTGCGGCCGTCCCTGAAATAGGGCAGCTCACGCGAACGATCGCCGGCTTTGGCGAGCTCTATCTTGATTACTTCCGCGCCCATCTCGGCCATCATCCTGGTCGCCGTTGGCCCGGCAATATATTGGGTAAGGTCCAGGACTTTATAACCGTCGAGCACATGTATGGGCGCGTCCGCATTCATGGAAACCTCAAGAGCCTGCTTCTCATTGACGTTACGCAGTTAAGCAGGACCGCGCAGGTTGTCAAGTTTGGCTGGTTTGACGTGCAATTCGTGCGTTGGTCGATTGAGCGCGCGGTGGCCCGTGCTATGTTCCGGCATAAGTGGAAATCGAAGCGGGTGGCGCGCGGGACGCGGACGGCCGGATGGCGCCCGGGTTGATGGCCGTGGCGAGTCCAGCGCGGCGCCGGCGGTCCATGGGCGGTGCCGCGCGCGGAGGGTTCAGATGGCTAAATATTTTATGCTCGAAAAGCAAGACCGAATTGCGACGCTCACTTTCAACCGGCCGGAGAACCGCAATCCGCTCAACGAAGACGTCGTACTCGAGATGGAAGGATTGCTGCACGAGGTGCGCGACGACCGGGAGATGCGCGTCCTGATCCTTACCGGCACCGGCAATACCTTTTCGGCCGGCGCCGACCTCTCGCACGTGCGCGGCGTCGCCGACAAGCAGGAG
>JBOHWJ010000114.1:0-3517 GCA_050736495.1 Binataceae bacterium (SeqCode)
ATGTAGGTATTCAGCGGACCCCACTTGTTTTCCCACCAGGCGTCACGAACGGTGTACTGATTGTAGAAATCGTTCATGAAGTGGCCGAGACTGGCCGGCCCGGCGCCGCCCGGAGGCGCGCTGGCCGCCGCATAAATATTGTTGCCCGCCGAATTGAAAGCGTACGGCGGCTCGTAGATGAACCACTCGCGCATGAAGAACGTATTGTTCTCGTTCAGGCGGTAGTTCTCGTCGACTTGCAGCCACGTGCGCGAAGCCGCCAGCGTGTTACGGCTCTTGGTGAAATCGCGCAGAGCCGATGGATTCTGCCACATACCAAAGGTCTGGCTCAGAAACCCTGACACGTGAAAGCCGCTCAGCCAGCTATTCTCGGCCGCGGCTTGCGGCAGCACGCTGACGGTTGAATTTGTTATAGAAAGATTGTTGGCGGGCTGAACTGACGCATCACCCGCGAGCGACGTGGTTGCACACAAGCCGACGACGCCCACCGTCAGTCCCAAGGCTGTAAGGACCTTGATCATTCCCCCAAACAGACGCGCTCCCTTCACCTTGATCTCCATACGGTTCCTCCCTGTCTAACCAGCCACCAGGGAAAGCTCTGGAGAAAAACGACAGCTAGTCCCCTACGCCGGCCGATCGAGTTCCCATGACGCAAACCGGGTCCTCGATTCCTCTATTTGTAGCTACCTCCGCCTTTTCGTAGGCCTATTCACCTGAAATTACCGCCAAGCCTGAGCCATTTCCGATTCGCGAACAGCCGGAAAGGCGAGGGCAACGGGCTATCGCGCTAGGCGGCCCGGACCCGAATTGGACGATTTTTCGGCTTATCTACTAATGATCAAAAACTGATCTACCAAGGATCAAAACCTGATCAAAAACGAAGCAGCCGAACTAACCGTAGCCTGACGAACTACCCTACTACTACTCCACACCTCCATCCACATCAGCTACGAAAATCTCCCTCTGGCTTTCCATACTCCAAGCCTACTTCCATAGCAACAGGTGCGCGTTGATGCGCTCCCATAGTGACCGAACCGGCGTCCGGAAAAATCGCTGTGGCCGGACGCTTTGCTCTCAACCCGACCGCGTACGGATGCCGCAAACATCGCACGACTGCGCGTTGCGCGCACTTTGACGCGAGAGCCTATGTAACAAAGATTAATGAACAGATCAAACACCGATCACAAATTGGCTGCGCAACGCTACAGCCAGGCGCGCAGGTGCTGGCGCCAAAGAAACGGCCCATGCGAGGGCGCGCGCGGCGCGGCGCAGTACAACCAGCCATATTCGCGCGGTCACGTTCGCGTTCATGCGATCGCGCGAACGCATTCGCACGGGCGCATCACGCGCGTGCCGCCCGCCAACACGCACATGCGTGCAAGCGCGGACTCGATTTGGTAGCGTTTGGCATGCGCGTCATGCGGAGGTAAAGCGGTTGCGTATCGCGCTAATCGGACAGGCGGCGTTCGCGGAAAAGGCGCTGGAGACGCTCCACGCGCGTGGCGAGGAGGTGGTGCATGTGTTCGCTCCGCCGGACCCGCCCACCGGACGGCCGGATGCGCTCAAGACCAAGGCGCTCGAACTGGGGTTGCCGCTCAGTCAGCCGGCCTCGTTTCGCGGCGACGCGGCCTTGGAACATTTCAAAACGCTTAACGCCGACCTCGCCATTCTGGCTTTCGTCACGATTATCGTGCCGGAGGGGATTCTTTATACGCCGCGTTTCAAGTCGATCTGCTTCCATCCTTCGCTGCTACCGCGCCATCGGGGCGCGAGCGCGATCAACTGGGCGATCATTCAAGGCGACAGCGAAACCGGCGTGACCTGGTTCTGGCCCGATAAAGGCATCGACACCGGCCCCATCCTGATTCAACGGAGCGTTCCTATCGGCCCCAACGACACCACGGGTTCGCTCTACTTCAACGCGCTCTTTCCGCTGGGGATCGAAACCTTGATCGCGGCGATCGATATGATCAACGCGCGCAACGCACCGGCGCTCGTGCAGGACGAAAGTCTTGCCACCTACGAGGCACCATGCCGCGACGCCCATGCGCGCGTTGATTTCACACGGCACGCACACGACGTGCACAACCTCGTGCGCGGATGCGACCCGCAGCCCGGCGCCTACGCCGACGCCAAGGGCCGGCGCTTGCGCCTGTACGAAGCGATGCTCGAGACCGGCGCGGCGGATGCGGCACCGGGCACGATCGTCCAAATCGACAGCGCCGGAATGAGAGTCGCGCTTGAAGGCGCCAGCATGATGGTGCGGCGGGTGCGCTTCGACACGAGCGCGAAGAAGGTAACGCCCCTGGAACTCGCCACGGCTGGTGAATTGTCCGCCGGTGCGCGCCTTCAATAGGCAATAAAAATCGTTGCGGGCATCAACTCGCCTGCGAATGCGCGGCACGCCGATGCTGGCGCCGCCACTGTGGCAGCGTTAGGATCTTCGAGAACGCTTCGCGCCGCTCAAGTTATTCGACACAGGCACTGAGTTGCGCATTCGCGCATCCGGGCGCCATCGGACGACGCGTTGCCGCGGTGGTGGTAGACGGGGAGGTGTTCTGATGCGGCTCTGTATCGGCACTGCCAAGGGAATCGTAATTCTGGACCCGGCGCGAGGCTCGACACCACTGATGGTGGTCGCGGTGCCATCGTCGGTATGGTGCATGGCGCAGGATTGTGCGGATGCGGGCCTGCTCTACGCTGGTTCGGTGCATAACGCCCAGATGGGCAGTGCGCGCGGCAAGGGTTCGCTCGCACGCTCGAACGATGGCGGCAGAAGCTGGCATGACGTAACACCCGGCCAGATGCGCGATGAGGACGTTTGGGCGATCGCGACGCCGCCCGACAGTCCCGGGGAGGTTTTCATCGGCACCTCGCGCGCTCGCATCCTGCGCAGTAAAGACGGCGGCCACGGGTTTTCCGAATGCACCGCTTTCCTGAAACTCCCCGGCCGCGACCGTTGGACGTTTCCGCCAACCCCGCATATTCCACACGTCCGTTCGATAGCGTTCGACCGGCTCGACAGCGGTACGTTGTATGCCGGCGTCGAGGAAGGCGGCATTTTCCGCTCGCGCGACAGCGGTCAGAGCTTCGAGCCGCTGAACCAGGGCATATACGCCGACATCCATAGCGTCGCCGTCGATCCTGACGACGCCAGCCGACTCTACGCCACCACTGGGCGCGGCTTTTATTGCTCGGCCAACGCCGGCACCTCATGGCAATTCGTCAAGGGTCTGAGCCGCGGTTACGCGGTGCCGTTGATGGTCCGGGCGGGCGCCAGTGCGCCGATCTACTTCGCCGCCGCGGCCGGACCGCCGCCGCTGTGGTCGATGGGCGCGCTCGGTGCGGATGCCCTGATGTTTCGCAGCGTCGATCGCGGGCAAAGTTTTCAGCCGCTGGCTGGTGAGGACGGCGCCGTAAATCCGATGCGCGGAATGGTGATGCGGCTGTTGCCGGCGCCCGGTGAAAGCCCGGAATTCTTCGCGGCGCTGAGCGATGGATCGATCATCCGGGTCGA
>JBOHWJ010000115.1:0-4655 GCA_050736495.1 Binataceae bacterium (SeqCode)
CTGGCAAGCAGAGTCAAATGACGCTAAAAGGCGCATCCTTACTTATCAGAGTGCGAAATGCTTCTCTCTTTTTTTCGCCCTTCTGAAAGAGATCTCATTTGAACTACTTGGATATTAGCGATCCAATCTTCGTCTTTCCAACTACTTCGGGCGGCAGTCGGGGCAGAGCCCATAAAGCTCCATCTTGTGGCGCGTCAGGGTCACCCCGAGTTTGCGTGCGACCCCCTCCTGCATGCGCTCGATGGCGTCGTCCTCGAATTCGATGATACGGCCGCAGTGCTCGCAGATGAAATGGTCGTGATGGTGTTCACCGGCGACCTCGTAACGCGCCTGGCCCTCGTCGAAATGGCGCTCATAGAGCAGGCCGCAATCCTTGAGCAGCTTGAGCGTGCGGTAGATGGTCGCGTAACCGACGTGCGGATTGACTCTTTTGACTTCGGCGTAGAGTTCCTCGGCGCTGATATGCCGGCCAAGTTCAAAAAACACGCGTGCTATGTCGTCGCGCGGGGCAGTCGACTTGAGCCCATGCTCGCGCAGCCGCGAATGAAACAGGTCCATCCGCTGCGCGGCTTTACCGCGGTTCGAATGATCCATTGCCGGACGGCCCGCTTCCGTGCTTGCTTCGGCGCGCGCCATGGAAATGTTCTATGTCTGTTCGGGGCCGATTTGCAAAACCCGCCGGGCGGCCGGCGAAAGATAAAGTTGCTCGACGTCGCGTGAGCGCAAGGCCTCGGCCAGTACTTCGATTTGTTCGGCCGCCGGCTGTTCGCGGTCGAGGATGATGAGGTCCTTTTCGCGCAAGCGGCAAGCGCCACTACGGGTTCGGTAACCGACCTCGCGCAGAATCTTCTCGCGGCGTACTTCGAGGCCCAGACGCTTGGCGGCTTCCGTCAGTTCGTCGGCCAACCGAGTCAGCCGTGTTTCCTTGCTATCGCTCATGTATGACTTAATTATCCCGTAAGATCCGGCGCTTGAGACTCGCCCACTGGCCATGGTACCCCATCCTTAGCCGCCTGGGGACCAGGACGATGATCAAACAAATCATGGTCGGCGTCGACACGTCTGAGCATTCCCGCAACGCGCAGGCCTATGCCTTCTATCTCGCGCGCCGCTTTGGGGCGTCCCTCGTCGGCCTGCATGTGGTCGACATTGTGTCTATCGAAGGCTCCTTTTTCCATGATATCTCAGGTTCGCTTGGACTTGAACCCTATCTCGATTTTTCGGCGAAGATGCGCGAAGTTCTGACCGCCCGCGGCCGCGCGGTGCTGGAGGAGTTCGGGCAGGCCGCGCGGCGTGACAATGTCCAGGCCGACACCATCCTTGATACCGGTATCGTGACCAACCAGATTTGCGAGCGCGCGAAGAGTGTCGACCTCGTCATGATTGGCCATCGCGGCGTCCATGAGCGCTTTTCAACCGGCCTTTTGGGATCGACCACTGAGAGCGTCGCGCGCAAATGTCCGCGTCCGCTGTTTATCGCACCGCGCAGTTTTCGCGAAATCCGCCGTCCCGTGCTCGCCTATGACGGCAGCGAGCGCGCTTCGCGTTCGATGCGTGTGGCGGCCGAGTTCAGCCTCCAGCTCGGCGTGCCGCTGGTGGTGCTGACGGTCGCGCGCGATCTGAAGCTGGGCGAGCGCACCTTGACCGAGGCGCGCAGCTACCTGGAGCCTCACGGCGTCGCGGCCGATTTCAAGCTGGTCCCCGGCCACGCCCACGAGGGTATCATCGGTTTCATCCGCGACTACAGCGCCGACCTTCTATTCATTGGTGCATACGGCCACAGCCGCATTATCGAAATGGTGATCGGATCCAATACCGAGTACGTGTTGCGCAACGCGCCCTGTCCGGTGTTTCTGTCGCGCTGAACGGGCGCCGCTCTCAGTTGGGCGGTTCGGCGGCGCGCTGCTCGATATAACGCCGAAGCAGCAGGCGCATCGTGGCGATCGGCTGAATCCCGGTGAGCGGGAAATCGCCCAAAATGAAGGTCGGGTAGCCGAGCGCGGAAAAGCGGTCGGCCTCGCTCCTGTGCTCGTCCAGCCGTGGTGCCATGCGGCGGCTCAGGATAGCGGCGGTGAAAGGTTCGCGTTCCATTCCAGCGTCCGCCGCGATCGAGGCCAGGACGTCGACTTGTGCGATATCGCGATGCTCCTCAAACGCGGCGCGGAACACGCCGGCATGGTAGCGCGCAAAAGCGCCGGCCTCGCGCGCCAGCTCCGAGCCCTGCAGCGCGGCGTCGGAATCGATCCAGTTCTCCGGCGGCGTCACCGGCACGCCAGTTTCAGCGATCACGATGAGAATCTTCATCCGCTCAAGCGTGCCGAGTGTGCCACCAGGGCGGCTGTGATGGTCGCGCAACCGGATCGGCACGCCCTTCCATAGCGCGGTGAAATCGAGTTCGCGCTCGAGTTCCGACACGATCCGCCATGCGACGTAGCAAAGCGTCGAGGCGTAGTCGAAATAGATCGGGACAACGGCCTTGGTCATGATACGAGCGGCGCCAGATGCACCCTCCGTCATTTTATGTCGCAGATTCGCTTTGAGAAAGCCACATCGTATTTGCCGGAGCCCTCACGAGGCGAGAACGCCGGCGGCTGACCGAGGCGGCGCGGCGTGCTAAGCAAGTGAGTATGGCTTCGCATCGGCGTCCGGTATTGAAACTTGGTGTGGTCGATCTCGGTGTGGAGACGGCGGCGTTGCCCAACGGTGTTACTATCGACCTGGCGGTGGTGCGCCATCCCGGCGCCAGTGCGATCGTTGCGCTGGACGCCGATGGTACGATCGCGATGCTTACGCAGTACCGCCACGCGATCGGTGGATGGCTGCGCGAAATCCCTGCCGGATGCCGCAACGGCGGCGAGACGCCGCGTCAATGCGCCGAGCGCGAGTTGCGCGAGGAGGCGGGCCTGGCGGCGCGCCGCTGGGACCGCTTGGGCGCGATCGTCACCATTCCGAGCTTCTGCGACGAGCGAATTGAGCTTTTTCTGGCGCGCGAACTTTCAGAGGATAAGGGAGTACTCGACGCCGACGAGGTAATCCGCGTCGAACACGTCAAATTTGACGACGCGCTCGAGCTGATCCGCCGCGGTGAAATCATCGATGCCAAAACCATCGCGGCGCTGCATCACGCGAAGGTGCTTCTAAATGGCGCGTAAGCCCGCGAGCCGCGCGCTCTGCGCAGGCTTCAGATCATTTCGCTACTGGCAGTTGATGATGATTTTGCCGAAACCGCCACGGTCGGCGGCGAGCGCCTCGAACGCCCGCTGGATCTCGTCGAGATCGTAGCGTACGGAAATCAGTGGGCGCACGTCGAGCTTGCGGGTTGCAACAAGATTGACTGCGCGGGTGAAGTCGATGTCGTTGGCCCAATGGCTCGCGACGATGTCGATTTCGTTGCCGACGATCCGGTTGGCCCTGAGTTCAAGGCGGCGCCCCTCGTACAACGCGACCATCACGATGCGCCCCTGCTTGCGCACCAAGTGCTGCGCCTGGGTGAACGCGGCGGCGTTACCCGAGGCCTCGAAGACGATGTCCGCGCCGCGTGATTCGGTGAGGTCCATCACCGGGCCGTCGACTTCGTCATTGGGGTCCAGTGCGATATCGGCGCCCATCTTGAGCGCAAGGCGACGGCGCGCCTCAGCCGGTTCGACCACCGCTATCCGGTCAGCGCCGCCCAGACGCGCGAGCGCGGCTATGAGCAATCCGATCGGCCCGGCACCCATCACCAGCACGCGTTCGCCGAGGCTCAAGCGCGATCGTCGAATCGAATGGCAGGCGACCGAGGACGGCTCAATCAAGGCCACCTCTTCATCTGGAGTACCCGCTGGAACCACGAACATCTGGCGCGCTGGCGCCGTCACAAATTCGGCAAAGGAACCGTTTCTCTCCGCGACGGCCATAGCGCGCATGTCGCAAAGTGTGAAATCGCCGTGCAGACAATACTCGCAGCGGCCGCAGCCGGGATAGATCACGCCGACGGCTTTGTCGCCGGCTGTGAAACCGCGTACGTCGTCGCCGACTTCGACGATTTCGCCGCAGAATTCATGGCCCAACACCGCCGGAAGCCGCATTTGCAAGGGTCCCGCAACAAATTCATGCAAATCACTGCCGCAAATTCCACTGACACGCACGCGCATCTTTAAATCGGCCGAAGTGACATGGGGATCAGGGTAGGTACGGTCGATTTCAAATCTACCGCGAGCCGTGAGTACTGCTGCGCGCATCGCGTGGTCTCCTTGGGATTGTGGAAAAATCTACACAGCCGGTAATTTCCACAATCGTAAGGGAGTTCCGCATACCTGCGCAACGGCGAACACGCGGTCCAACGCCGAGTGATAGTGCATAATCGAACATCAGTGCGCGCGCCGGCGCGAGTCATTTCCGCGCGCAGAATGCCTCTACTTTGCGTTGTTCTCGTGTAATCGGAGCCGCGTCGCCAACGCGACGCGGCCGGTAACGTCTGCGATTCGCGTGGCATATGCGGATGCCCGCCCGGCACAACTAAACGAGCTTCTCGAATTATTCGATAACTACTTCGTCCGGGAAGAGAAATGTGGTGCTGCCGTCGTCAAATTGCACCAGGTACATGCGCCGTCCGAGGTTATCAACCTCGCGTAAGACGCGCGGCTGCTCGTTAAAGCGGCTGCGTCCCTCATGAT
>JBOHWJ010000116.1:0-15317 GCA_050736495.1 Binataceae bacterium (SeqCode)
AACATTTCCATCGATCTCGAACCGAAGCAGAAACCCTATCCGCCATTCTGGTACGCCGGAACTCCCGATAACGCCGCCCGCCATGGAATGAATTTCATCGGCCGTGGGGGTGCTCAGTTTCCTGAGATCATCGCGCGCTACAAGAAGATATGGGAGGAGCATCGTAAGGACCCCGGCCGCATCAACCCTCACGTGGCGGATCCAATAATCGGCAGCCTCCGTCACATCGTTGTTGCCGATACCGACCAGGAAGCCGATGCTATCGCGCGCGTCTCCTGGCCGGTTTATCAAAATAATTTTGCCAAGCGCGGCATAGATGGGCCCGGGCCTGAAACGCGCCCAGACGGGTCAGTGGTGCCGATTCCCAACGGCGGACCGGCGACCAGGCTGGCGCGCGACTACGAATGGGCAAAAAAGGCGGAGATCGTTTTGGTCGGTTCTCCTGACACGATTGGGAAATACGTGAAAAAATATCCGGCCGACGCGAACTATTTTATGACTTCCTTTCACTGGGGAAGTCTGACACATGATCAAGCGATGCACTCTCTCGAATTGTTCGGTACAGAGATAATTCCGCGTTCAATCCAGCCGCGGCAAGTCGCGGCAGCCGCCAACGAACGCCGAGAAGACCGTAGTTCGTAGTTCGTCATCCGGCGCGCATTGAGCGGTTGCCGCGGCGCGACGATGCGAACGCGCCGCGCCGAGGCCGCGTTCACGTCCCAGCGCGGATGCGTCGCTCCGACAGAGCGCCGCGCTCATGCGGAGCATGACGCAGCCAGGCTGCAAAGGGCGACACCGCGCCGGCCTTCACGAAGATCGTTGCGATCGAAACCGTTGGTGAGATACGCGAACGAAATCCCGGTGACGGGATCGGCCCATCCGATTTGACCGCCGAAGCCGGGATGTCCGAATGACGCCGGCGAATTCGTTCTGCCAAAGCCGCGCTGGTTGGCTTTTCCGTCGTCGCCGGCGATGACCAACCCCAGCGCGCGATTGGCCAGGAATCCGCGCAGCGGATCCTTGAATCCGGCGTTCCGAATACGAAACGCGTCCCGCAGCATCTCCGGCTTCCAAATCTGTTTTCCATCGTGCGAGCGCCCATCGTGCAGGAGCGCCTGGTAGAACAGCGCAAGGTCGCCGGCGGTCGTGACACCGCCGCCAGCGGGTGATCCCACTTCACGCACCTCGGATTCATTGAATTCGAGAATCATGCTCTCGTTCAGCGAAGACATCGCGACCCGCGGCGGCGTCACGCCAAGCTTTTCGTACTCCTCGGCACGCGCCGGTTCGCCGACCCATACGACATCGGCCATGCGACCATTGAGTGAGTGCGGTAATCCTACCCGCAAATCCGGCAAGCCCAACGGTTCGGCGATTCGCGTACGCACGAAGTCGCGATAGTCGAGCCCGCTGATGCGTTCGATGATTTCCGCGATGGGCCAGAAATTCGCCGCGATGTGATAGGTGAACTGTGCTCCCGGCGGATGTTCCAGGCGCCATTGGGCGAAGCGCGCAAGCCGCCGCTGCTTGTCGCCCCATTCCTTTTGCGCGCCCGGAGCGGTCGGAATCGCGGACGTATGCGTGAGCAGATGCTCGACCGTCACGGCGTCCTTGCCGTTGGTGCCAAACTCAGGGACAAATTTAACGACGAGGTCCTGAGGATGGAGCTTGCCCTCCTGCATCAGGATCCATGCGGCGGCGGAAGTGATGGCCTTGGTGCACGACATGATATCAAAGAAGGTTTCGTCGGTTGCGGGTTTCTCCACGCCACCCTGGACCGCGCGGCCCAGCGTTCGCATCGCGCCGATTTTGCCGTCGCGCGCGATGGCGAGCTGACACGCCGGAAGCAATCCTTCCTTGATCTCGCGTTCCGCGCGCTCGAACAGCGCCCGCACCTTGTCCGGATTGAGTCCGATCTGGTCTACATGTTCGGCAAAAAATTGTGACGCCGGCATCTCAGAATTCCTCCTTCGCGGCTGCGACAAAAGGAGTCTAGCAGTGCGGTAGCAAAAAAATCGAGGTCTCACTAAGCTCGGGCGTTGTCCTAATGTCGTTTCATCGACTGGGAGGGAGCGATGGCAAGTTGGACTGAGATCAAGGAGGCCGTTGAGAAAAACGGCAACGTTATCACGGTCACAATGGAACAACTCCGTGATGCTCACGGCACAGCGAAACTGGGGGGTACATGTCCGAGCGGAAATCAGCAGTGCGCTTGCCGGGATGGGGTTGGGGCATATTCCGCAGGAATTGCCCAGCTACCAGCATGAATTGGTTCGTGTGTACAAAAATGGCACACCGATCGGCGACTTGATCGCCATCGTACTGACGCCGGGTCCGCAGAATGACAACAAGCTCAGTGCGCAATTCCGCAACGGTGGTGTTGACTACGCCGCCATCGTCCAGAAAATTCGCGAGTTGGTCGCGGAGTGACGACGGTTCGACGGACGACGGAACGCACATGGAACGTCACCGCGAAGCAATTCGCTTAGCGTAAATTAGGACATTATCTCAGCTCGCATAGCCTATGGGGAATTCGTCTGTTCAAATCGGGACTGCGATCGCGCGCGAGGACGCGTGGCCGCGCCGCTACACGGTGGTGGCGCTTTTCGCCCTCGGAACCGCGCTTTGCTACATGGATCGCACCAATATCTCGATCGCGATTATTCCGCTCGCGCGGGAGAAGGGTTACGACGCGGCCGCGCGGGGGCTTATCCTCTCTTCCTTCTTCTGGGGATATATCGGCGCGCAGATGCTCGGCGGATGGATGGCGGATCGTTTCGGCGCGAAGCGGGTGCTCACAGCGGCAGTAACGATCTGGTCGGTGGCGACATTTCTCACGCCGCCATCGGCGGCGATTTCTTTCGGCGCGCTACTGCTGATGCGCGGATTACTCGGCCTTGGAGAATCGTTCCATTTTCCCGCAATGCACAGTGCCGCCGCACGCTGGACCATCGCTTCCGAGCGATCGCGCGCGATCTCCCTGTATGTTAGCGGTGTCTCGTTCGGCACGATATGCGCCTTGCTTATCAGCCCCATAATCGTATTGTCCCTCGGCTGGCCGTGGGTCTTCTACATATCGGGCGTGCTGGGCGTTGCGTGGATCGCGGCGTGGATGGTCAAGGCGGCGGATGATCCCAAGGATTGTCCCGGCGTGGGTCCGCAGGAGCTCGCGCTGATTCAGGCCGACCGGCCCCAGGCGCCGCTGGCGCAGGAGATCCCGTGGCGTCCAATCCTCCGCGAGAGGGCGGTATGGGCGATCGTGATCGCGCATGTCTGCAACAATTTCGGTCTCTACATCATATTGCTGTGGCTGCCGACGTACCTGCACGAAACCTTCGCCGTTCCCATGGAACGCCTGGGCGTGTATTCGATCATGCCCTGGATCGCGGCATTTATCGTCGGCAATGTCAGCGGATGGATCGCCGACGGTTTGCACAAGCGCGGAATGACATTGACCACCGTGCGTAAGCTGATGCAGACGCTCGCGTTCACGCTCGGCGCGGCACCGATGATCGTGCTGCCTGCGGCGCATTCCGTCCTGGTCGCAACGGCGCTGATCACGCTGGCCGTCGGCGGTGCGTCATTCGGCATAGCCGGTTTCGCGGGAAATCATCTTGATGTCGCGCCGCGCTACGCGGGAATCCTGATGGGCCTGTCGAACACTTTCGCGCAACTGCCCGGCATTATCGGCGTCGCGCTGACCGGCTTTATCGTGCAGGCGACACACTCCTTCGCCGGCGCTTTCTATCTCACCGCGCTCATCTACGTTATCGGGATGATCTGCTACCTGGCGATGGCCAGCGGTGAGCAGAAACTGTGAAGTTGATAGCCTAAACCAGCGGTATGGTCGCTGTTATCACCGGTCCGGGGCCTATATAACGCGTCGTGTGTCCTTTCCCGGTGGTATCTTCAACCAGCCGCGCTTGTCCCGGACCAAACCGGCGCACGGTTCCATCGCCGAAACCGATTTCCACCTGACCCGACACCACGATTACGTATTGACGCCGCGGGGCGGGATGCCAGTCGAGAAAAGTCCCGTCAGGCTGTTGCGCGAATACAATAAGCTTGGCGGCTTGCGGCTTGGTTAATGCCGGATGCGTTTCCAGTGTTTGCTCTTCCACGTGAGACTGGCCATCCGGACCTGTGTACATTCTGAAGATACCCATGATGTTCCTTTCGATTGTGCAGTGGAGGGCGCGGGACGATGCACGGTCTTGGCACGCGCTGCTTGCCGTTCGATGGCTGCGTCACTTCGTCACTTCAGCCAGACGCAAATCGTCGACGAGCCGCGGAGCAATGATGCCTCCCGCCGCGGTTCTAACAGCTATTGGCCTTGCGCGAAGCCGTAAAGCTTAGCGGCATTGCCGCAGGTGAGCTTGCTCCGCGTGCGCTCGGACAAGTGGCCTAGTTCACGCTGGATATACTCCTGGGAATCGGGCCAGATACCATCGGGATGAGGAAAATCCGAACCCCACATGATGTTGTCTTCGCCGATTTCATCGAGCATTTTGATGCCGATGCGATCGCTCTGATAGGTCGCGTGGCATTGGCGGTGCCAATAGTCACTCGGCTTCATGGTCAGGTCGAGATCCTTGAACTGATCCTCCCACTCCAAATCCATGTGATCGAGGACGTAAGGGATCCAGCCGATCCCGGCCTCCCCAATGACGAGCTTGAGATCCGGATGATGTTCGAGGACGCCGGCAAAGATCATCGCCATCAGCGGCTGTCCCATGTACATCTGGAAGCTCGTGATGGCGGTGGCGAAAGCCGCACGTCCGACCTTGGGCGGAAGCTTGGCGAAGTTCGGCAGCGCAGCGCCAATCGTATGCAAATGCACGGGCAATTTGACCTCCGCGATGATGTCCCAAAGCGGATTCCACCACGGATCCCACAGCGGCGTGATGTCGTGCCGGTTGGCGATTTCGAGACCGCGGACGGCGCCCGCCTGGGCGACGCGCCTGACCTCGGCGACCGCTATTTTGATATCGTGACTTGGGATGCAGGCGAGGCCTGCGTAACGATCGGGATGCGTGCGGCAGAAGCTCGCCAGCCATTCGTTATAGATGCGGAACATCTCGATGGCGGCCTCATCGTCTTTGATTCGCGTGCTCGCGCCAAGGATGCCGTAAAGCACCTCACCTTGGACGCCGTCGCGCTCTTGATCCTTGAGACGCAAGTCAGGATCGGAAAGTCGCCGAATACCTTTCTTGCCGTCGTCATAGAGGCCCGTTGACGCCATCCTATCCGATCGATGGATCTGTCCGGGAACATACTCGCGCCCGGCCGATCCCATGCCGTTCATCAAGCCAAAATTGGCACCGTTCCTGGTGACCCATTGCTTGCCCTTGGGCCCATCGGTCACGTACGGCATACGGTCTTTGAATGCGGCGCTGGCGTTCGAGGTGAAGAGGTCGGGAGGGAGCCAGATCAAATCGATGTGACAGTCGGCCGATATGAACTTATATTCCATGGGCTGATCCTTTTTCCGCCAAGAAATTATTGCCCTTACAACCTTGGTATGATGCTCGACGGCTCAGGCTTGGTCATAACCGAGTTCGTCCGCGCGCTTGACCTGCTCAAGAGTTTCATTTAGCGCATTTGTGCGGTGGCTTACCAACCGATAGTGGTAGTGCGACACGGCCATGTCGGAAAAAGGGAAGACGCCTCGCGCATGTATTTACGATCGACGGCCGCATGCCATGTCGGCTCATTCAGTGGCCGCAGTGTCGGCGAGCACGGTGGCGAACCGCCGGTAATTCTCCGCCATCAGTTCATCGTCGGCACGGCCGAAAGCGCGATGAGGCCGCGCGGCGCGATAAAAATCCCATGGTTGAGCGCGGCAAGATGAGAGTTGCGACGCATTTGTGCCGTTTCGTAACGATTGCCATCGAGCTCGGTGACGAACGGACCGTCGCCGCCGGCCATCGTCAATGGAACGGATAAGTCGGATGATAGGCCATCGTCCGCGTGTCACCGCCGGGCATCACCCGTTCGGCGCGCCGGCCGATTTCCGCCGACTTCGGCGTCTGCGCGCGGTAGCGTTGCTCGATTGCGTTCATCGAAAAGCCTGCACCTCACCTGCTCGGGTTGCGCATGCGGCGCAACCCGGACTTCCTCGTGATCCGCGACGGATGCGGCCGACGATGTCACGAACCGGCTGCGGATGCGGCGGCTTCCTCGAAGGCGCGATCATGTTGCAGCGCCGGCATCACCTTCGCGGCGAATGTCCGCATGCCGCGTTGGCAGTTCTCGAGCGACATGCCGCCATAGCTGAAGTGTCCGACGAAATGGTCCATCCCCGTGAGCCGGGTGATGTAGCTCAGCTTGTCGAGGCATTCGCTGGGCGTTCCCACTACCATCAGGCCGACGAAAAACTCGACTGCCCGTTCGCGGGCGGCGCTGTCGGCGGTTAGCTTGGCAAAGGTCTTCGACATTTTTGCGTAATACTCGTAGCCTTTGACGCCGGCGAGATGGCCGTCGGAGAAGTGATAGTGGGCGTCGATGGTATCCCATCCAAGCCCCATATGCCGGTTGGCGAGTTCGCGCGCCTCCTCGCCGTTTTCGAGACAGCACACGTTGGCCAGAATCACCGGCGGGCGCGGCGCGAAACCGGCCGCGCGCGCGGCCTTGCGGTAGTGCTGGATATCGGCGGCGGTGGTTTCCCAGTCGCGCTGTACGGGGACCACGATCCCGAGTCCCTTGCGCGCCATCATCGAGGATGACTCCGGACTGATCGCGGCGTAGTAAAAGCGGTCCTCCGGGTGCGAGATTGGGCGGGGGCGGATGGTCGTCGTGGGAATCTTGTAGAACTGGCCGTCGTACGAAAACTCACGTTCGCGCAGCGCTTTCAAGACGATATCGGTGGCTTCGGAAAAGCGGCCGCGCGCCTCTTCCATCGGGATGCGAAAGCGCTCGTACTCGGCGGTCGCCGCGCCGCGGCCGACGCCGAAAATCGTGCGGCCGTCCGACAGCACGTCGAGCATCGCGACGTTCTCCGCAATTTCCACCGGATCGTGCCACGGCAGCACAGTGACGGCCGTGCCGAGCTGGATCCGTTTCGTCCGCGAAGCGAAATAGCTCAGCATCATGTAGTTGTTGGGTATCTGCTGATATCCGGTGAAGTGATGCTCGATGGCCCACAACGAGTCCATACCGAGCGGCTCGACCAGATCATGAAGCGCGATTTCCTCGCGATAGATCTGGTGGTCGTCGCGGCTTCCCGGTGCGAACACCATCTCGGACGGAGTGGTGCTGAAGAGAGCGATGAGTGCGCCAACCTTCATGGCTCGCCTCCTGGCCTTTGGCCCGGTTATGCGCGTGTGGTGTGATTCGCTGCGCGTATCATCGCCGATGAGCAGAAGGTGTCAAGCAAGGTGTTAAGGATGAGCGCTCATCGCTGCAACAGTGCGCAACCTGCGCCTGCTTTGGCGACCGTCGTTTCACCGCGTCGGCCAAAAATCCGCGGAGCGGCCGGTGCTTGACACTTCGCGTTCGATGGAGCGTAGGTCAAGCTCCGGGGTGGCCCCACAGCAAGCAGGGAGAGGTGCCTTATGGCGCTTTACGTACATCTCTCGAAAATGACACAAGAAGGGGCGGCTAAACTCAGAAATCTGGCTCCCGAGTATACCAAGTGGAGCGGTTTCGTGGAGTCTCTGGGAGCCAAGGTCGTGTGCGCGGCGGCCTGTTTTGGCAGATACGATTTCGTGGTGGTCGTGGATTATCCGAACGAGGTGGCGGCACTCAAGGGATCCGGGTGCGCGACCGCACTCGGAATTGTGAACGTTCAGACTCTTCCCGCCTGCCCCATCGAAGACTTCATCAAGGTGATGAGTGAGCTGCCGAGTTAACCATTGAACCGGGGCCGCCCCGGCTAGCTGGTCCGATGGCCGTCAGGGCGTGGACGATTCCAGCCGCCGCCTAACACAGCCGATAACCATGACCCGCGGACCATATTCGATTGGCGCGACGTTACCGCTCCGCGCGGCCACCCCTTGACGCGATGGCGCGGACCAGGAGGTGTGCTAGACATGGGTCGGCCCGAAGCCGCCGGAGATGCGGGCCGGACGAGAAATCCTTCTCAACAGCTTGGCGGCGCAATAGCTGAAACATACAGGAGCCATAACGATGGGCAGACTCGATGGAAAAGTTGCGGTAATAACCGGTGCGGCGAGCGGAATGGGACGCGCGACGGCGATCCGTTTCGCCAAAGAAGGCGCGGCGGTGGTGGTCGCCGACCTTAATTCGCACGGCGCCGAGATCGTCATCTCGGAAATAGCGGCCAGTGGCGGCCGCGCGGTCTTTCAGCGCACCGACGTAATCAACGAGGCGGACATCATGGCGATGATCGACCGCGCCGTCAGAGAATTTGGGCGCCTCGACATCACCTATAATAATGCGGGCGTCGGCGGCGCCACCGGCAAGCTCACGGACATCAACGGCGAGGACTGGGACAAAACCTTTGCGATTCTCACACGCGCGGTATTTTTCGGCATCAAATATTCGATCGAACCGATGCGAAAAGCGGGCGGCGGTTCGATCATCTCGACGTCATCAGCGGCGGGCCTGCGCGGAGTCGCCGGATTGCATGCCTATAGCGCGGCCAAGGCGGCGGTTATCAACCTGACCGAAAGCGCGGCAATCGAACTGGGCCACGATCGCATTCGCGTCAATTGTATTTGCCCAGGTGGAATCGCGACGCCGCTGGTTTACCGCGGAATGAAGGGTGGCGAAGAAGAGGCGGTGCGCAATCTTGCCCGCATGCAACCGATACCGCGGGCGGGCCGGCCCGAAGATATCGCCGCGATGGTGCTCTTTCTGGCCAGCGACGACGCCGAATGGATTACCGGCACGGCGATGTGCGTTGACGGTGGCATGAACACTGGCAACGTGCGCATGCGGTTCGGCACCGGGTTTTCCGGTCCGTCGTTCGAACGACCCGAGCGCTGACAGTCGATGGCGCCGCCGCATGAGAATCGCGATGATTCTCATGCGGACGGCGTTACCTGCTTGGTTATGATCACTGGAGAGCGTCGCACCATGGGCACGCGGACGCCGGCGCGCTTCTTCACACGCCACGTCCGCAGCGCTTTCCTCAGACAATCCGGACCGATATTGAGCGCGCCACATACGCTCTCAAATGAAAATGGACCATCCACTTTCGCACCGAAGAGCCATTGCTCGACTTCGATAAATTCCCGCCTGCGGGAGTATGACTTGGCCTCGATGCCGGTTTGGAAACATCGAACCGCGTCGGCGAGCACGGCCAGCATCAGCCGCTGCACGGGCTGGAAGACTTCCCGGTTTGTGCGGCCGCCATAAAACTGTGATGGTAAAATAGAGTCCGGTTCGAGTGGAAATTCCAGCGTAGTGTAATCCTGATGATACATCCGCGTTCCCTGTTAGCCTAAATCGGCAAAGGGCTTGCGCCACTTCGTCCTTTCTCATTAAAGACCCCGGAGCCATCCCGGCGGATGCCTCCGGGGGGAGCGCCAGCGTTTAGAATCCTACTGCGCCGCCGAAAGTCACAATCCCTTTGAGGCAAGCCTGCGGATCGCCCACGACGTCATGCTGCGAATATATCCGCCCCGCCTTGCAGTTCGTCGTGGCGCCGCGCTGTGCGTCAGCCGGCGATGGCTCAAACCAGCTACGCACATTGGGCAACGCCTGCGCTTCGCTCTTGACCGGCATCACGTCGGCCTGCATCGGCAATGCCTGGTTCGCGGTCGCCGGCCATGCCGCTGGCGCGTAGGCGGCGGCCAAAAGCAGAGCGGATGTAAAAGCCGCGACGGTTAGGTTGAACATTCTCATAGTTCTTTTCCTTCTCCCTTTTTTTTGAGCCACTGTCTTTGACTATTCGATTGCGCCGTTTATTCATCGGGCACTCAGGTTCGAATTTGACTGGCGCCTCAGTGTGCAAGACCATAGGCGGAGACTTTTATTCCACACATGCTACTGCGTCGGCCAAGCCGGATATTTCAAACTTTATTTTTGTCAGCTTGTAACCTTTGCGCAGTACGGCCACAATTATATTCGGTAGGGATGATTCGGATCCTGGCGCTCCGCCCTGAATTGTCGCAGTGCGATTTCGCACTAACCTGTCGTACGGCCGATCCGAACAACGATGAGCAGCGTCATAGCCGATTCGAAATCAGCGCTCACGACACTTGTGGTTGCCGTGGCCGTAACCTTCGCGTTGAGCGTCGCCGCCGCGCGGATGCCGTATTTGCCGAGCGACGTCGCGATTGCGCGTGCCGTGCAAAGCGCCGCGCCGGTGTCGATGCGCTGGGCACAGTGCATAACGGCCAGCGCCGAGACGCCATGGTGCTTTATCTTGCTCGCGCTGACGATCGGCGCCGCATGGCTCATGCGAGGATTTTGGTCGGCGCTACTCGCGGTGGTGGTGTTCTTGGGGCTCTGGCGCCTGGGTGCATCGCTATCGCCGCTGGTCGCGCAGCCGCGCCCGTCGGCTGATCTGATCAAAGTTGTTGGACATCCAATGGGCTACGCGTTTCCTTCGATATTTGCACTGATCTACGTCGCGACCTTTGGTTATGCCGGTGCCGTTGCGACAACGCGCTTTCGTGGAGTGCAACTCCTGGCGATCGTCCTGGTGATGATCGCTATCCTTGCGGTCGGTGCTGCCGCCCGACTCGCCCTCGGTGCGCACTGGCCGAGCGATCTGTGGGGTGCCTACCTGATTGGATTCCTTTGGATCGCCGGATTGATGAGACTGCTGCCCAATTCCGAATAAGCCGGTATCGTTGTCGCGATTGCCGTTATTCGCGGATTTGCCCGCCGTAGTGCGAAAGCGCCTGGAAATTTCCGGATGAATCTCGTTGTCTCGGGCGTCGTGCGGCGTCGCCACGAAACCCAAAATCACTGTAACTTGTAAACGTTTCAGTGGTCACGCCGAATCGTCTTAACGCGTGAATGTCATTTATTTCAATCGTCTTGATGAAATAACTAGCTCTGCTGCCATGGCATGGGCGTTGCGTCATCTCACCGGGGGCTTTTTGTCTATGGAGCGTGGGATTCGCGTGCGGTAGCAGCGAGTCCTTTCGCGCCCGTCTAAGACCGGACCATGTTTGAGTTTGATAAATACGATCGGAATCTGCACAATGGCCCGCCGGCCATGCCGTCGATACCTTATGAACCGGCCGCCGATGTCGAAGGGATGTCTCTGCTGCTGTGGGCGGAGCATTGCGTGGAGTGCGCCGCTCCGGCGTGTTATTCCAGTTGCGATCTCTATCAACCACGTCTCGATTCCCGTTGCCGGCGCTTTGGCTTCGGTGCCTATAAGAACCGCTCATTTCCGTCGATGCGCGGTTATGGCGTGGAGATTTCATTCAAAAAGTGGGCAAAGATCGAGGCTTTTGGCAACACCGCCATATACCCGATGAGATCGGTGCTGCGATGGGAACGCGCGCTTGAACGCGGCGCACGCTTGACGAATGTGATCGGAAGGTTTGCGCATCGCCTGAGCAACAGCTCGAACTGGGAGCAGCTCACCTATATCGCGACCGGCAAATTAGGGCGCGCGTTGCACCGTCGCGGCGTGGACGGGGAACAGCCGGACGCTTTCCTGCTTGAGGTCTACAACCCGGCGGCGAAAGACGTAAAATTACAGATTATCTTCGGCGTCTCGACCGATGACGTTGCGGGCGACAATCACTCTGTTCCGCAGATCCCGCTGGTGCTTAAAACGCTTTCGTTGCCGCCCGGCTATTCACGTCATGAATTTGAAGCGAGCGCGTTCCGGCGGATTGCCGACCGCGGGCTACCCTTCAAAATCACGATGGTTCCCGAGGCCGACAATAACGCCCGGCTGGTCTTTCTGACCGCTGACCTGGTGAAATTCAAACAGGGCAAGGTGGCGGCGCGCAAGACGCAGATCAAGTGCGTGGTGTGGGACCTCGACAATACGCTCTGGAACGGCACCTTGGTCGAAGGCGACGACGTTGTTCTGCGAAACGGAGTCGCGGAGCTGCTGAAATACCTCGACGAGCGCGGCGTCCTCGTCAGCATCGCCAGCAAGAATGATTTCGCGCCGGCCTTTGAAAAGCTCCGGCAGTTCGGCGTTGCCGATTATTTTCTTTATCCTCAGATCGATTGGGTACCCAAGAGTCAAAAGATCAGAAACATCGCTCAAAAGCTCAATCTCGGCCTCGATACCTTCGCATTCATCGACGACAACCCCTTTGAGCTCGAAGAGGTATCGCGCGTATCACCGGAAGTGGTATGCATTCGCGCTGGCGAGATCGAGTCGCTGGCTGCCGATGAGCGTTTCCAGGGCAGCGTAACCGAAGAGTCGCGCCAGCGCCGGCATTTTTACCGCGACCAGGTCTCTCGCGAAACCGATCAGGCCGGTTTCGGCGACGACTACACGAGCTTCCTCGGCTCTTGCGAGATTGTATTGGACCTTGCGTACTATAGCCCAAACGATCAAGAGCGGGTGGCCGAACTGGTGCAGCGGACCAACCAGTTGAACTTCTCGGGACGAAAATACTCGCGCGCCGCATTGGATGAAATCATCGCGGACCGGAACCTCGATAAATATGTGCTCAGGTGCGCGGACAAGTACGGTTCTTACGGAACCGTTGGCTTCTGCCTCATCCGTCACGAGGCCGGCGTGCTCCAGGTTGTCGACTTTATGTTGTCATGCCGGGTGCAGGGCAAGTTCATCGAACAGGCTTTATTCAGCCACCTGTTGGAACATCACAATGCACAACAGGCGCGGACGGTTTGGGTGAACTTTCAGCAGACCGACCGTAATACCCCCGCTCGCGGCGTGCTCGATGCGCTTGGCTTTCGCGCCTGCGCGCCGGAGGAGGGCGACCTCACGGGAGGAATGATATTGCGCCTGTCGGAGCCGCTGAGCTGCGATTTCATTGAAATGAATTGTGCGGCTGCCGAAGCGTACATCCACGCGGTTACGACGGCAGTATAGGGGCAACCAACCTTGCGAACTTGCCGATGGAGTCGACTGATGGAGTCGGATGATTCTGCCGGCCCGCGGATGATTGACGTGCGGCCCTTCCGGCAGCGCCCCTTGAAGCGCCTCGTCAAGTGTCTAGTGAGTCTCGCATTCTTTGCTTTTTCTGAACCCTGGAACGGCATACGAAAAATTCTGGGTTGGACACGGCCTGGCTTTGCAACAGTGATCTACTATCATCAAATACCAAAAGAGCAGTGTCGGCGCTTCGCCAACCAGTTGGATCATCTGCTGCGATGGAGTGTGCCAGTGCGTGCGGATTCGCCCGCGCCATTGCCGGCGGGGTCGCGCTGTACCGTTGTGACATTTGATGACGGCTGGCTGAGCTTTGCCGAGATCGCGCTGCCGGAACTTGAACGCCGAATGATTCCGGTCACGCTGTTCATGATCACCGACTATGCCGGCCGTCGGCTCGAGGCTCACTCCGATGAGCGGCTTCTGTCAAATGACGAATTGGTGCGGCTTGCTCCGGACCTGGTCATGATCGGTTCCCACACGCTGACGCATTGCCGACTAACGAGTGTGAGTGAGGATCACGCCCGGCATGAACTGCGTGAATCGCGAGTGAAGCTCGAGGAGCTTGTAAAGCGTAATGTGCGGCTTTTCTCGTTCCCGTTCGGTGTCTACAACGAACGGCTGGTGCAGCTTTGCCGTGAAGCCGGGTACGAGCGCGTCTTTACTGGCATTCCCGGCCGCGCGTTCTCGCACGTGGGAGAGTTTGCAAGCGGTCGCGTACGCGTCGATCCGGACGACTGGCGGCTTGAGTTTCATCTCAAACTAATGGGCGCCTATCGCTGGATGCCTCTGGCTGTTTCGGCCAAATGGTGGATTACTTCCCACCTTCCGTGCCGCCATGAAATTGCCCGCGTTATTGGCTAGGCGATTCCAATCTTGGCGGGCCCTTAAAAGCAGGCTCTTTACAGTATTTCTTTGAAGCGGGAGCCACCGTTCGGGAATTGCCGCCGTCGCTGGACAAGCTGTCGTGTGGTCATTCCGAGCGCAGCGAAAGGAATCCCGGGTTCTGTTCTTTTTCTGAAGTTTTTCCGGGATTCTTCACTTCGCAGACTCCGTTCAGAATGACAAAAATGACTTGTGCAGAGGTTCCTTAGTTGAGCGCGAGGCGTCGCTTGTGTTTGAGTCCGACAGATCTAACGGCAGCCTGGAGCCATCACGGGCTCAGAAAAGCGTACTGGTTTTGAGGAAAAGGAGCTGGCTTAGGCGAATCTCCGAACGGACCGCCGAACCACTTCATCTGAATGCGTTGTCGCTGTTGGTGGGCACGTTTGGTTCATACCGCACCAAGGTCGATTTCGATCTGATTCCGCGGCGTCATTACGCTTACGGAATATTGCGGGCCGCCGACAAGGCGAAAAGTCGCGGTCTCGACTCGGTAACCGTGGCCGAATTCGGCGTCGCGGCCGGTTGGGGCCTGCTCAATATGTGCGAGATCGCGAAGAATGTCTCGCGCGTCACCGGTGTGGAGATTCGAATTGTCGGTTTTGATGGTGGCGAGGGGCTGCCACCGCCGCAGGATTATCGCGACCACCCTGACTTGTTTCGCGCCGGAGATTATCCCATGGACCGGGAGGGCCTGATGCGCACGCTGCCATCGAATGCAAGACTGGTGCTCGGCCCACTCAAGGACACGGTGCCCGAATTCGCACGGACGTTGAGCCCTCAATCACCGTTGGGATTCGCTTCGATCGACGTCGATTACTATTCATCGGCCAAGGACGCCTTCGTGCTGTTCTGCGAATCCGATCCCGTCAAATATCTGCCGGTGCCGGGGCTCTACTTCGACGACATTACTGAAGAGAGCCAGAACAGTTGGTGCGGCGAGCTATTGGCGATCAATGAGTTCAACGCGGAGCAACCGCTCAGGAAAATTGAGATCGATCGGTTTCTGAGAGGTAGGCGTATCTTCAAGGGCGGGCGATGGATCGATCAAATCTACCTCCTTCATGTGCTCGATCATCCGGTCATGCAAGGCCGTGAAATCAGGAGTCATATCATCAGCTACGGGTCCATCAAGGCGTAGTGCGCAGCGGCGGCTCGGGCGGATGGCGCCCACGGCCATCCGCCCGGAACCGGTCTTCAGCTTCGTTGATCAACGTCGCGATCCCTACCGAAGCGCGCCAATATTGGGCGCGCTACCAGTGAACGGCAGACCCACATCGGTCCCGGCATTGATCAATGGCGAGCTCGCCAACAAAGTGAAGTCGCCGGCCGACGGCGATGTCCATTGCGGATTGACCGACAGGTCGTTGTCATGACCGTCCAGCGCCCGCCAGGCCGCGAACGTGTAGTGGGCGCCGTTGAACTG
>JBOHWJ010000117.1:0-15326 GCA_050736495.1 Binataceae bacterium (SeqCode)
GCCTGCGCGCTTTTGGGCCGCCGCGCCCAGCGCTCCAGGCTCTCGCGCTCTTCCATCGCCAGGCTCAACGGCGCTATCGGTCTCCCCGTCCGCATCAGCGTCCCTCCTCCTATACGAGCGACGCTCAAACTCTACAACTTATTCAATTGACTTTAGACTCAGGACACTAGGAGGGTTCGCACTGGAGCTTGATCAGTTCGAGCGTCACCTCGGCGGTGCTGATCATGTCCTTCACGTCGAGCCATTCGCGCACGGTATGGATATCGCGCATGCCGGTGCCGAGGTTGGCGACGGTAAGTCCGCGCTTATTGAAAATATTAGCGTCGCATCCGCCGCCGGTCTGTTCGGGCTGGACCACGCGGCCGGCGCGGCGGGCCGCCTCGATCACCTTGAGCACCAGCGGTGCGTCATCGCTCAACGCCATGCCGTCGTAAGTTGGACGTACGACGTATTCGAGCGAGGCGCGATGGGTCCGTCCATCGACCGTGACGCTCGCGCGCGCGACCGCTTCCTTGAAGCAGGTGACCATGTGATCGGTCTGCACCTTGAGCTTGGCCGGATCGATTGAACGCGCTTCACCACGCACCGACACTTCGTTGGGAACGATGTTGACGGCGCGGCCGCCCTGGATTACGCCCAAGTTGGCGGTGGTGTCACGATCGATACGGCCCAGGCGCATTGCGACTATTGCTTCAGCCGCGATTTTGATCGCGGAAAGGCCATGCTCCGGCACCATCCCCGCATGTGCTTCGAGGCCGGTCACGGTAAAGCGCATCCCCGCCGCGCTCGGCGCGCGTACAATCAGATAGCCCGGAGAGTCGCTGTCGTAAACCAGCCCTTCGCGCGCGTCGATCAGGGCGAGGTCGAGATGGCGCGCGCCCATCAGTCCGATTTCTTCGCAGATGGTGAAGACGATATCGAGCGGGCCGTGGACGATCTTCTGATCGCGCAACTGGTGCAACACTTCGCAAATGATCGCGCATCCCGACTTGTCGTCGCCGCCGAGGATGGTGGTGCCGTCGCTGCGGATGATATCGCCTTCGACCACCGGCTTGACGCCTTCGCCCGGCCCGACCGTATCCATATGCGCGGAGAGCAGCAGCGGTGGCGCGCCATCAACACTGCCCTTGAGGCGGCCGATGAGGTTGCCGGTGTTGCCGCGGACCTTCTCGCCCGCGTTATCGTAATGGCAGACGGCGCCGGCGCTTTCGAGTTCGCGCTGCAACCGTTGGGCGACTTCGCGTTCGCGGCGCGAAAGCGAATCGATCTGAATCAGTTCGAGGAAGAGCTTCTTCAGCCGGTCGCCGTTTACCGCCGCCATCGTTGCGCCATCTCTCCGCGCCAGTGCGCCGCCGGTTCGCCGTCATCATGCCGCGGCCATCGCGATACGCTCGCCATTAGAGGTGGAATGCGGCGATAGCGCGCGGCTTCAGATCGCCTTGCGCGCGCGTGCGCGGCCATTGCCATTTTCGAGTTCCGACGCGAGCTTCCGCTGGGTGCGCTTGAGCGCCTCGGGCAGCCGCGGACCGAGCTTAGCGAAAAACTCCCCGATCGACTGAACCTCAGCTTTCCATTCGGCTTCATCGATCTTGAGCGCCGCACGGACGCGATCGCCCGAGAGCTCGAGGCCGCTCAAGTCAATCCCCTTGTCATCGGGCACCATCCCGACCGGAGTTTCGATCGCGCCGGCTTCGCCATGTATCCGCTCGAGCATCCATTTGAGCACGCGCAGATTTTCGCCGTAGCCGGGCCATAGAAAGTTACCGTCGCCGTCTTTGCGGAACCAGTTGACCATGAAGATGCGCGGCGGACGCTTGATGGAGTCGTGCATCCTGAGCCAATGGCCAAAGTAATCGCTCATGTTATAGCCGCAGAATGGCAGCATCGCCATCGGGTCGCGCCGGACGACGCCGACTTTGCCGGCCGCGGCGGCGGTGGTCTCCGAGCCCATCGTCGCGCCCATGAAGACCCCATGCTCCCAATCGCGCGACTCCAGCACCAGCGGCATCGTCGTCGCGCGTCGTCCGCCGAAGATAATCGCGGAGATCGGTACGCCATTGGGATCCTCGGCATGCGGCGATAGCACCGGGTTGTTGATCATCGGGGTGGTGAAGCGGCTGTTCGGATGCGCGGCTTTTTCGCCCGACTTGCGATCCCACGGACGGCCTTTCCAATCGATAAGTTCGTCCGGCGGGTCGACGTCCATGCCCTCCCACCAGACATCGCCGTCCGGCGTCATCGCGACGTTGGTGAAGAGTGAATCGTGTCCGAGCATCTTGAGTGCGTTGGGATTGGACTTCGCACTGGTGCCCGGCGCCACGCCGAAGTAACCAAACTCAGGATTGGTCGCCCACAATCCGCCGTCGGATCCAACCCGAAGCCATGCGATGTCATCGCCGACCGTGAACACGCGCCAATCCTTGAGCGCGGCTGGCGGCGTCAGCATGGCGAGGTTGGTCTTGCCGCATGCGCTGGGAAAGGCGGCGGCGACATAGCGCGTTTCGCCCGCGGGATTCCGCAGGCCGACGATCAGCATATGCTCGGCGAGCCAGCCCTCGTCGCGGCCGAGGCAACTCGCGATGCGCAGCGCGAAGCACTTCTTGCTCAACAGAGCGTTGCCGCCGTAGCCGCTGCCGACCGACCAGATAGTGTTGTCCTGCGGGAAATGACAGATGAAGCGGCGCTTAGGATTGAGGTCGAGCGTACAGTGCAGACCACGGCAGAAATTGTCGGACTCGCCCAGCATATCGAGCGCCGCGCGCCCCATCCGCGTCATGATCCCTATGCTGAGCGCGACATAAATGCTGTCGGTAATTTCGACGCCGACCTTGGCGAAACCCGAGCCAAGCGGTCCCATCACGTACGGAATCACGTACATGGTGCGGCCCTGCATCGCGCCTTCGAGCATCGCGCCGAGCTTGCGATATGCCTCCTCCGGCGCCATCCAGTTGTTGGTTGGTCCGGCCGCTTCCTTCGACGGCGCGCAAATGAAGGTGACCTCTTCGGTGCGGGCGACATCGTTGGGGTTCGAGCGATGCAGGTAGCAACCGGGCCGCTTGCTCTGGTTGAGTCGAATCAGGACTTGCGTCGCGACCGCTTGTTCAGTCAGACGCTGGCGTTCTTGCGTGGAACCGTCACACCAGACGATCTGGTCGGGCCGGGTCAGGCGGGCGCATTGCGTCACCCAATCGTCAAGTGCGCGGCTTTTAGTCGGCGAATTCATTTCGGCGGTGTTGGGCGTCACAGCACAAGCTCCGTGTCAAAACTGGCCAGCGCCATGGGACAATGACGTGATTACGCTCGCTTCCGAAACAACCGGCGGACTCCCGAGGCTGGCTCTTTCAAGCGTACCACCTGAATTAGAATGTCGCCAGATGATGGACGCTCAATTATAAGACAAGCTACAAATTATCAGCGTGACTCGCCGTCCGGATCGAGCCCAACTGCGCGGGTAATCCCATTTTACTCACGCATCCTTTCGGCCGTCGCACCATAGGCCGCGCGATCCCGTCAAGCAGTGCATTCCGCACCGCGGCGGCGCCTGGTGCGGACAAAAAGCGGATGAAGCGGCGCCCGCCCGCCTGCGTTGATAACGATCGCGCGCGGCTCAGTAGGCCGCGCTCTTGCGTGCCGCCTCGACCAGCCGCGTGATCTCTTCTTCGCTGAAGCCGGCCAACAACCGCGCCTCGCGAGCGATGGTGATTGAATTTTCGTTGCCGTTGGCATCCTCGACGGCACGGCGGGCGCCGCGGAAGCTGAACACCTCGTCGATATTATCCTGGAACTCCTGCGCGCGCTTGAGCCGATCGGGGTCGCCCTCGGTGAGCTTGCGCATCCACTTCGATCCCATTCGCACGTGCGTGATTTCGTCGGCGAGCACGTAATCGACCGCGCGCTCGATCACCGTATCGCCATTTTTCTGTGCGATGCGGATCAACTGATCGAAGACGTCGCAGGCAAGTCCCTCGAGGCCGCGATTAATGCCGGCGACGCGCGCCGCCGGGTCGTCGGCCTGGGTGCATCGCCACAGGATTTCGGTCTCGACGTAATCGCCCGGCTGCGCCCCCATGTATTCGAGCAGACCTTTGAAGATCTCGGTATGGCGCGACTCGTCCCACACCTGGCGCGCCATGTCGAGCTGGAATTCCCACGGCGCGTCGGGAAAATCGAACAGCGTGCGGCCAGCCGCCTCCATCGCTTGCACTTCACCACAGAAAATTCCGTGAAGGCGCGCGCGCAAGGCCTCCTCGTCGAACGGCATCACGCGATCGTCGAGGCCCTGTTCTTCACGGATTTCGCGGTTACGGCGCGCCCGCATCAGCACAAAGCGATCTTCGCGGGCAAGGCGTTCGACAGGAATCATTCGCTGCATAATTAGCTCTCCTCTGTAATTCAGTAGGCGGCGCTGCGTGAGGCGGCGCGGTAGAGCCGTTCGATCTCCTCCTCGGTGAAGCCGGCCAGCAGACGCGCGTCCCGGGAAATAGTCAATGTCGAATCGAAATCGATTTTCTTGCCGCTGATCTCAACCGGCACTTGCGGCGCGTCTTGCTGGGTCGTGCGGCCACCCTGGAAGTTGAACAGGTTGTCGATATTGTCCTGGAACTCCTGCGCGCGCTTGAGCCGATCGGGGTCGCCCTCGGTGAGCTTGCGCATCCACTTCGATCCCATCCGCACGTGCGTGATTTCGTCGGCGAGCACGTAATCGACCGCACGCTCGATGACCGGGTCGCCCATCCGCTGCGCGAGCCGGATGATCTGTTCGAAAACATCGCACGCGAGTCCCTCCAGTCCGCGATTAATGCCGGCCACGCGGCAGGCCGGGTCATCGACCTGCGTACATGACCACAGCACTTCGCTCTCCGGAAATTCACCCAGGTAGGAGCCGACGTATTCGAGCAGCTTCGAGAAAATCTCGGTGTGGCGCGACTCGTCCCACACCTGGCGCGCCATGTCGAGTTGGAATTCCCACGGCGCGTCAGGAAAATCGAACAGGGTGCGGCCCGCCGCCTCCATCGCCTGCATTTCGCCGGCGGCGATTCCGTGCAGGCGGCCCTTGAGGAAGTCCTCTTCGTAGGGCATCACCGTGACCGCCTCCAGACCCTGGTCGACGCGCGCCTGGAAGAGCCGATCGAGCGGTTCCAGAATGTACGCATCAGGGCGGGCCAGTTTGTCGACCGCAATCATCCTTTGCATCGCCGTGACTCCTCAGCGGGTCCAGGCTCCGCGCCGTCCCGTCAGATTGAGCGCCTCCCACAGTAACCAGCGTCCGTCGCGTTCACCCAAGCGCATCTGGAGGGTGAAGGTTTCGCCGCCGTCGCCATGGAGCCTCGCCTTGACGTAGTAGTGATCGTTAACTCTGGCCGTCGCGATAATCTCGCTGCCGCCATAAATGCCGGGCGTGACCGCGCCGGCGAGTTCCGCGGCTTCGCTTTGCGCGGTCGGCGTGGTAAGCGCGGCCAATTCAATTTGCCGTCCTTCGACCAGCAGCTTCAATACGTATTTCGCCGCCTCGACCATCGCCGGCGGCGTCGGGCGGCGCCCGCCGATGGACTGTGGCCCCATCACGTTTGCGCGTTCACCGAGATCGGCCATCGGCGTTCACCTCCGGCGGTTTGTCTGGCTTGGTCCACGGCGAACGCACGCCGAGGTCGTCGATCTCGACGATACACCAGCGGCCGTCGCTTTGCGCATGCCAACGGTTTTGCAGCGTGAGATTGCCGCCGGTGCCTGCGGCGCCGTCGAAGCGGACCTTCACCAGGTAATGAAAACCCAGCCGCGCGCGCGCTAACACTTCGGAGCGCGTAAACGGACGCAGCGCCGCGCTGCGTCCGAGCGCCGCGCGATGCGCTGGCAGCGCCGCCGCGTCCACGTACGCCTCGGCGGCGCCGTCATCGCCGGTGCATAGCGCCCGCGCATATGCTTCGACCGCTTTCAGCAGTTCGGGCGCGATCGTCATGCGCGATTTGACCAAGGCCATCTTAGCTGCGTCCGAGCTTCCGCGGCTCGTCCTCCGCGCCGACTGGGCCGGTGACGCCGCCCGCGTTAGCCAGCAGTTCCTCGAGATGCGCTTGCCAGGAGGCGGCGCGCCGATGCTTTTCGGCGGAATCGAGCAGGTCTCCGAGCAACACTGATCCGCGTTCGACGTGGCGCTTTTCGTCCTCGACCAGATGGGCGAGGATGCGCAGTGTCGGCGGTTCGTAGATCGGGTTGGCGGCGGCAAGGTGGGAGCTGTAATGCGACACCAGGTGCGGCTTGAGCACGCGATAGATTCCGACCAGCCGCTCGATGGTGTCCTCCCACTGCTCCTTGTCCTCGATATCGTTGATGAAGGTTATGAAGGCGTCGTTGGGTGGCCGCGAAACCTGCGCCTGGCTGCGCAATTCCGCAAGACGCTTGCCGAGCGCGTCGGTATGTAACGCGTCTTCGTAGACCTGGCGCGCCATTTCGAGCTTCACCGGAATTTCCGGCGTAAGCGCGATCCACCCCGCCATCATGCGCATCATGCGCTCTTCGGCGTAGCGATAGTTCATGATGTAGCGGGCGCTTTGCTTGACGCTATAGACGCCGTCCAGTGTTCGCCGATCGTAAAACGCCATGGCGGACTCAGAGCTCCCGCGCCGGCTGGCGCGAACTGGAATTTGACGGTTCTTCGCGGTCGCGCGCGCGCCCAAAAAATCGTCCCTCGACCATGGCCGCGATCTCGCCCCAGTAGGTTTCCTTATCGGTTTTCGCGAACAGTTCGCCGCCCATCGCCCATCCGGAGCACAGCATGTGAATTGCTTCGAGCGCGCTTGGCAGATCACTGAAATGGATCACGCCGAGCGCGCGCCCACGTTCGAGCACGTCCTTCAGCGCCAGCCTGTAGCCCGCCAGCACCTGGCTCAGCGCGGCGCGGTACCGTGGCCGGCGCGCCAGATAGCGCACTTCATGATTGATGACCGCGAAGGCATCCTGGTAACGGTCGATAACGTCGAGCGCGGCATGCATTATTCCCAGCAATTCGCGCCGCGGGTCGCCGTCGGCGTGCAGGTGCAGGTCTGGTAGCATCTCGACCAGCTCCGCGACCATCGATTCGGCCAACAGCAACAGAATTTCGTCTTTGCCTTGAAGATAAACGTAGATCGAGCCGGCGGCGAGGCCGGCTTCGCGCGCCATCTCCTTTACGGTCGCCTCATGGAATGATTTGCGCGAAAGCACGCGGCACGCGGCAAGGAAAATCTGACGCTTGCGCGCCGTGACCAATGCCTCGTCCTGATTTTGCGCCCTGACCGCTTCAGCCATCTCAGTCCTTCGGAAAACGGGAGTTGTCCGCGGCGCGGGCTGTTTGTGGGGTTCGAAGTGGCCGCGCGGAGTTCAACAGCTTGCCCCCGCTCCTGATCAAACGGTAATGAATGAACGTTCATTTTGTCAAGGATAACATCGGCGTGCGGCCGCTTTTTAGCGCCGCAGCCTCTGAGCGAAGCTCTATTTTCTGACTTTCCATGCTGATCATCGCACTTACGCAACCTTGCCGCGCGGCCACTTCGACGCGCGTTTCGGCGATCCTCAACCTGGAGCGACTGTCAGCGCAGGGTCGTACCCGGACTCAATCGCACTGAGCACCGACTCGGACATTCTCCGCAGGCATACGGGAGAGGATTCGGTAGGAACTCATCAGGCCAAGCCCCAACGGCCGATGCCATTCGCCGTACGCGATGCGGGCCATGCCGGCCTGCTCCGCCGCCTTAATCGGCGCGAGGTTGTCCTCGGAAACGACGTACCAGAACTTCCGCCCCGGCCGGCCGATCAGCTCGGCGATTTTCACGATCGCGAACGAGGCCATATGTTCGCCGCGATGCTCGGAGCCGGTCCAGACATGGCCGATGCGAATGTCATCGTCCCCCATGAAGCGCGTCTTCCAGTAGCGGCCACTGGTGATCGAGTAGTGAACAAGTTTACCGTTATGCCGGATGATGAGGGCGCCGTAGTCGCGATTCGAGTAGAGATGCAGTTGATGAATCAGATAACGGACGGCGAACTTCATGCGGTCGACCGGCAGACCCGGCGGCATCATCGAGATGAGCGACGGCCGCCACATCTCCCACGTATAGCGAGCCGCGATAGTGCATCGTGGCAGGTCACGTCCGTCGGTGCGCAAAAAGAGGTGGCGGATTTTCGGTTGGCGAGCCGCGCTGGTAGTTGGCCGCGCTGGTTCGACCTGGCTGGCGGTGGGCTTGCGGATTGAGCCCATGTAATGTGTCCGCAGCGGTGGCAACTTGCCGGCGGCCAGACAGAGCATCAGGGAGCGGCCAGCGAGGCGGCGAATCGGCGGTATCGGCGTGATACTCTTGAGTTCCACCTCGCAGCCCGCGAACAGGCGCTCAATTTCCCGCCTGCGCATAGCGCGTACCTCGAGTCGCGGTGGCTTGTAGCGGTAGTCGTACCAGACGACGATGCCGCCGGGTTTGAGCACGCGGACGGCTTCCGCGGCGATACGGCGGCACATTTCGGTGTCGGCGATGAGCGACAGCACCAGCGACATCGTGATCACGTCGAAACTGCAGTCGGCGTAATCGAGTTGGGCGGCGTTGCCGGCGGTAAGGGCGACCGTTGGCGGCAGCAGTTTTTGCGCCTGCACCACGCGCTCCGCGACCAGGTCGATGCCGGCCAGATTCTCCGGCCGCGCCCCCCACAGGATGAACTTCTGCAGCCATCCGCCCGAGCCACAGCCGATGTCGAGAACTTTGAGCCGGTCGAGTTGGGTAAAGCCGTGGCGGCGCAGCAGACTCAGGATTTCGCGTTCCTGCTCCTGGATACGGAAGATATGATCGGAACCAAACCAGGCGTTTCCACCCGCGGGCCGCAGGCTTTCTCTCCAGCGGGCTTCGATTAGTTGTTCTTCAGTGGCGAACTCTGGATGCCCCATAACACCTCGATGATCTCCCCCCACTGAACGGCGTCATAGAAACTCGCGCGCGTTTGCCGGCTCTCAGGCCGCGCCTGAAATTATTCACGGCGGCATCGCACCGTGCAAATCATGGACGATTTGCGTTTGACTACGCTTGTGCCGCGGCTGCGGCTGGTGCGCCACCAAACCGGGTCAACTCGAGTGCCCCAAATAACTTTACTCCGCACGACAATTTTCCTGAGCACTAATCCGGATAGATTGCCCTCACAGCAGGAAGTTATTTGCGGGACACTATACTAGACGTCGTAGATGCGCGGCATTCCGCGCGGGCGGGTGCGGTAGCGCCGATGCGTCCATAAAAACTGCTCGGGATAACGCCGCACCATATTTTCGATTGCCTGCACGAAGCGGCGGGTGTTCTCCTCGATGTCGGCGTTGGCGTCGGCACTGCGCTGCACCGGGATTTCATCCTGGATCTCGATGTGATGGGTGCGGTGGCCTTTATCGCGCACGATGAAGACCGGCACCACCGGCGCGCCCGTAAGCGCAACCAGCCGCGCCAGCCCGCCCGAAGTAGCCGCTAACTCGGCAAAAAACGGCACGAACACCGCCTCGCTGCGCTTGGCGTTCTGGTCAAATGGGATTCCGACCGTCTCGCCCGCCCGCAACGCTCGCAGCACCGCGCGTGCGGCGGCGTGCTTACGTTCCACCCGAACTCCGGCGCGCGCACGCACGAACGTCATAAGGGCATCGCCGGCCAGAAAGCGCTGCGTGTGATGAACCAGAGTTATAGGGTAGCCGTGCAACGCGTGCGCGATCGCCAGCAGTTCGAAATTGCCAAAGTGTGCGCTCAGCACCAACATGCCCTTGCCGGGGTAGCGGCGTTTAACCTCGTCCCAGTACTCGAAGCGGCGGTAGGCGACTCTGTGCTTTAACCGGCCATGGAAGAAACCGCCAATGCGGACATATTCGGCGCCGCCGCGCCCGAGATTGATATATGAGGCCCGCAGAATGCGCCGCCGCTCGTCCTCGCTGCGATTGGGAAATGCGATGGCGAGGTTGGTCATCCCGATTTTCACGTGGCGACGGTCCAGATGATAGCCGATGAGGCCGCCGACGACGCCGACTGGGTAGAGAATGAAGTCGGGCAGTAGGCTCGCCAGGTGCACGATGCCCGCCATCAGATAGAACAGCAGCCGGTCCTTGGAATCGAGCTTAAGTTCCGGACTGCGCGCCGCGCGCCGATGGGACGGCCGGGTAGCGTTATTCGACGGTTCAGGTGCCGGTGGTAGCGGGGTGACTGCCATCAGGATTGCTTATCTGCTTTGGCGATCACGGTTGCAAGTCCAAGTCGTCGCGGGCCGAGAGCCGGGTATCCAACAGCGTCGCGTGCGGCCTCGCGCGTTTAGCGAAAATCGCGACCGCGCTTGGGCGCCTTGGGTATGACGACGATACCCGACTCGGTGACATGGAAGCGCTGGCGGTCGCGTTCGAGGTCGTAGCCGAGTTCCTCACCCTCGGGAATCACCACGTTCTTGTCGATGATCGCGCGGCGAATTTTCGCGTAACGCCCGATGTCGCAATAGTCCAGGATTACCGAATCATCGATCTGGCTGTGAGAATGGACGAAGACCGAACGCCCTAGCACGGAATTGCGCACCGCGCCGCCCGAGACGATACAGCCCTCAGAGACCACCGAATGAAGCGCCTCGCCACGGCGATCGTACTCGTTGAAAACGAACTTGGCCGGTGGTTGGTTGTAGTAGGCGGTGCGCAATGGCCACAGCGGGTTGTAGAGATTCAGATGGGGCCGCGCGTCGCGCAGGTCGAGGTTGGCCTCGTAGTAGGCATCCACTGTGCCGACGTCGCGCCAATAACTCAGGTTCTCCTCGGAATCGCCGCGAATCCGGTTGGTCATGAAGTTGTAGGCGTAGACTGGCACACGGTCGATCAGCCTCGGGATCAGGTCGCGGCCGAAATCATGATGGCTGCCGCCGGCCTGCGCATCTTCGATGAGCGCGCTTCTCAGCACCGCCGGGTCAAACAAGTAGTTGCCCATCGAGGCCAGGCATCTACCGGGCGCCCCCGGCATCCGATGGGGATTATCGGCCGGTTTCTCCTCGAAGCCGGCGACACGCAGGCCCGAATCGACCTCAAGGATGCCGAATTGGTCCGAATCCTCGATTGCCACCGGGATCGTTGCCACGCTGACCGCGGCTTTGTGGTCGAGGTGGAAGTCGATCATCTGCTGGATGTCCATGCGGTAGATATGGTCGGCGCCGAACACCGCGACCAGGTCGGGCCTGAAGTCGTCGATTAAGTTCAGATTCTGAAAGATGGCATCGGCGGTGCCTTGGTACCAAGTCTCACCCATGCGCATCTGAGCAGGTACTGGAATGATGAAGTGGTCGTGCATGATGCGCCCAAACTGCCAGCCGTCCTGCAGATGCTCGATGAGCGATTGCGAACGCCACTGCACCAGCACGTAGATCGACAGGATTTGCGAATTGATCAGGTTCGAGAGGACGAAATCGACGATCCGGTACTTGCCACCGAAGGGCACCGCCGGTTTGGCGCGGTCGCGGGTTAGAGGAAAGAGCCGGGTTCCTTGCCCTCCAGCCATCACCAAAGCTAACGTTCTCATCGCACAATGCCGCCAGTTAGCGCCCGGTCAGGGGCGGCCAGACCGAGTACTCTCAGTATAATTACGGTAGCGGGAAACGCGAACGCCGGCCGCATACGACCATATGGCATCCCCGCAGTCATCATTGTGAGCCCATGCTGGCTTCTCGTCGCAGGTAACTGACACGATCTTATCCACTTTTGTCCCCTCTCAGGTTGAGCAGTGTCCCAAATTTCCCAGTGATCACCAAATTAAATGCAACCTGGCATGTGCGGGATGGTTAGTTTCTGCTTTCAATTTCCTATGTTTTCCTATATCTTTCGTCGCTTATTCGCCTTACGCAGACTGAGGCACGCGGGTTGCTTGAAACATTCTCAAGGTATTTACGTCTAACTTGGTCGAGACGGGCTTGAAGGTCCGTCCAAATCCTCTCCCAAGTGGAGGGAGGAGGTCATCTAATGCAGACATCCGTTGCAAGGCAGGAACCTCGCACAAGCAAGTCCGAAGGAGGCGTGGTTTATCGTACCGCTTGCCAAAATCCAGGCTGCGGACATTCGTTCGATCTCAGAGTTACGCCTGAAACCGCCGGGCTGCTAAGCGGCACGATGCCGTGTCCTCAATGCCGCCGTCACGGCGGTATGCTCAAGCCACAAGGTCGGCTCGGTGACCGCTTATTCGCGGCAAAGCTGATATTTCGGCTGACCGGGGTGGCGCCGCGCCCGGACGAGGACGAAATTTACTCCGGGACCACTGAACTGCGCTATTAAACCGGCGGGTGATCGTTTAAATTTAACCAAGCCGTACCCGCATCCGCCGTAACCGCGCGATGCGAAAGACGCGCCGTCCGGAATTACCACCGGCGGCGCGTCTGTTTTTCCGGCACACGGAGGCGTGCCGGGAGCGGCGTGTGCTAGACGCCGGCCAGCAATTGCCAGGTAACGCCCTCGAGATTCTGAATGCTGGGCCGTTCCAGTAGCCGCCGTATCCACGCGTCCACATGGTTGCGGCTGAGCCCCGGATCAATTCCCAGGTCTCGCAGCACCAGTAAGCGTGGCGCGAAGCCGATGTCGGCGATCGAAAATTGCGACGCCAGGTAGTCCTGCCCCTGCAACTCATGGTTGAGATAGTCAAGGACGCGCTCGACCGCCTTCTGCAGCCGCTGCAGCCGGGCCGGGTCGCGCTCAGCCTCGGGTTTTGACACCTCGCCCATCAGTTGACCGACTTGCGGCGTGAACGAGGTGTCGGCGAAATCCTCCCACAGCCGCGCCTTGGCCCGAAGCGCGCTTGAGCCGACTGCGGGCAGCACCGGCGGCTCGGGATATTCGTCTTCGAGATACTCCAGGATGACGGTTGAATCGTAAATTGTAGTATCTTCATCGACCAGGACCGGCACCTTGCCAAACGGGTTGAGGCGCAGGAAATCGGGCTTGCGCTGTTCTCCTTGGGCGAGGTCGACTTCAACCAGATCGTAGGAGAGCCCCTTCTCCGCCAGCACGATGCGGACCTTTTGACCAAAGGGGCAGGGCAGGAAGTCGTAAAGCTTCATCATAATACCGTACCGGTTGGGCCTTTCACTCTGCTCATTCCGCCGCGACACTGAGCTTCAGGTTCGCCTCGACTTCGGGCTCCAGCCTGACGGGTACGATGAAATCGCCGAGTTGTTTGATGGGTTCGGGAAGAATGATCTTGCGTCGTTCGACGTCTAGTCCCTGCTCGCGCAGGGCGCGTTCGATATCGATATTGGTCACGGAGCCGAAGAGTTTACCCTCCTCGCCGGCGCGCGCCGCGATAACCAGGGCAAGCGCCTCGATCCGTTCCTTGACCTGCAACGCCTGACTCTTGCGGGCTTCCCGCTTGCGCAATGCGAGTCCCTTCTGATGATCGAAGGCGCGCAGGTTTTTGGCGTTAGCCTCGACCGCGAGTTTGCGCGGCAACAGGTAGTTGCGTGCGTATCCAGCGCGCACTTTGACGACGTCACCCGGCCGTCCCAGGTTCGTAACGTCTTCGTTCAAAATCAATTGCACATTCATAGCTTGGCCTGCCTCATTGAGCCCGGTTCAGAGGAAGTCACCGAAATTGCGCGCCTCCTGGCTGGGCGGCTTAAGTCTGCGGAAATCGATCCAGAGATCAAAAATGCCAGCGGCGCATACCAGTACGGCGAGCACCGGCTGTACGACCGTTACAAAGTAAATCAAACCACGTGCCAGCGGCGGCATCGCCAGCACCTTGAAATAGAACGCCATGATCGCGAGCCCCTGACAGAAGTAAACTGCCGCCACGCACACGAAACAATCGAGAAAAATCGTGCTGAGCGCCGTCACCGGGACGAACATCCCGAAACCCGTCACCAGTAGCATCCAGATGAGCCATTCCGGTGTCGCCCAACGCACCAGGTCGCCGAACAGCATGTAGCCGACCCGCTGCTGCTTGCCGCTTAGCCGCCAGAAGACGCCGAGGTTGATGAGCACAGTGAAGGCCGCTGAAATCGCCGCCAACGCGGGGCTCAAGCGAATCGTCGCCTCAACGATGTCGGCGCGAGTTGCGGTTGAAATGCCCGTCTCCATCCCCAGCATTTTGTAGAACTTCTCGCCGCGTCCCATCGCCGTCATCAGGTCATGATGGAGGATGCCGGCGAGTGCCGCCGGCGAACCGACAAAGGCGAGCGCCGCTAGCGCCCCAGCCACCAGAATCGTCGCGACCGTGCACATCACGATGAGCTCGAACGGCTTGCGCCGCTCCAGCATGTAAGCCATCACCGCCGTCGCCAGGCCCAGCGTCAGGGCGTAACCGAGCGCCCCTAGCGGTCCCGCGCCCAATCCAATCAGCACCGCGGCGAGCGCGATTGCTCCCGCCGTGCGCCATAGCGCACCGGGCAGGCCGACCGCATAGCCCAGGACTGGTGCGGGCGCGAAGATCATCAAAACTCCGCCCAGCACCGGGACTACGCCTCCGGCCAGAAACAGCACGGCGGCCGTGAAGCCCGCGCGCACCATCCCCAATGCGTCCTTGCGCGTCACGGCATCCTGTCAGAGGCCCAGCGTAGAAAAGGGGAGCAGGGCCAGCACTCGCGCCCGTTTGATCGCGACCGCCAGTTGTCGCTGATGCTTGGCGCAGTTGCCCGAAGTGCGGCTCGGCACGATTTTGCCGCCTTCCGTGATGAAGCTGCCGAGCGTGCGCACATCTTTATAATCCACCGCCAATGTCTTGTCGGCGCAGAAGCGGCAGACCTTACGCCGTCCGCCAGGGCGCCGCCGCATGCCGCCACGTTCGCCACCCTGACGGCCGCCGCCCTCGCCGGGTCCGTCACCCCGATGAGGTCGCGGGCCGCGATGCTCGTGGCTATCCGGAGGTGTGCCGCCTTCGCCGCGATGTTCAGCTCTTACTTCGTCAGCCATTATTCATTCCTAAATAATCACCGGCCTTGAGGGAGTTACTCAAGGAGTTAAGAGTAAAAATCAGCCGTGCCGGCCCGTGATTCCGGACGCGGCGGCGAATTCGATGGTGTTCGCAACCACTTCGATACCGGGATATGGACCCGTGCCCCTGATGGCGCCGCGCAAGCCTCGCAGCTTGCCCTCGGCGCGGATTTCGGAGCCGGCCTTGAGCCCGGCAAACCGTATTCGCGCGTCCTCACCGGCGAGGACGACGCGCAGGCGCATTTCATCACCCGCTTCGCCGCAATCAACGACCACAGTCAGCAACGAGGTGCCCCCCGGCGTGGTGCGCAGTTCCGGTGCGCCCAACAGCCGTCCGCACAATTCAATCTTTGCGGCCACTTTCGGGCTCGGGCGTCCGGTCGGCGACGCTGTCTAACGC
>JBOHWJ010000118.1:0-9809 GCA_050736495.1 Binataceae bacterium (SeqCode)
CATCATCGCTTCGCGGAAGATCGTGGCCATCTGCGCGGTTTCCTCGGCGCTCGCCGCGCGCGAAGCCGCCTCGTCGCCGATCACGTAAAAGCGCAGCGCTGAAAGCGGCACCAGGAAGCCGGTGTTCAGCGCGATACCGTTGCGTTCGATCGCATTCATATACTCGGGGAAACTTTCCCATTCCCATGACACGCCGTTCATCAGCACGTCGTGCGGCAGCGCCTCGACGTTGACCAGGTCCCATGCCATCGTGGACTTGTCCGACGGCCGGCAGGGCGCCACGCCAACGCCGCAATTGCCCATCAGCAGGCTGGTGACGCCATGCCATGAGGAACAGGTCAGCAGCCGGTCCCATGAGATCTGGGCGTCGTAATGCGTATGGATATCGATGAAGCCGGGAGCGACGACGAGGCCTTTGGCGTCGATCTCGCGCCGTGCGCTCGGAGCGACGTCGCCCACGGCGGCGATTTTGCCGTCGTTCACCGCCAGTGCCCCAGAATAGATCGGCGCGCCGGTGCCGTCGCAGATTCGCGCGTTTTTGATCAGCAGATCATACGACATCGTTTCATTCCTCCTCTCGTCCGTTTCACCATCGAGCCGAGCGTGAGCATGCCGCGCTGGGCCAATTGGCGCCGGACGTTTGCGTCCGCATTGTGACGCTTTACCACTGCCAAGCCCCGCGGCCGGGCCATGCCAGCGCCGCTATAACCCCTTCGCCGCTTTCTCCATCATGGTCCAGTCGACGATTGGCGTGAGGCGGCGGCGGCTGATGATCCCGCCGGCAAGCGCTTTGCTGAAGGGGTCGAAGGTCAGCGAATGGTCCTGGATATCGAGCACCAGGATAACCTTGGCCTCCTCATTGGAAACCCACGGACCGGCTTTGAGGGTTACGCCCGGCGGGAACCCGTTTTTCATCACGCCACTGATCAGATCGTAACATCTTTTGAATTCATCTTTGCTGCCAACGTTGAAGATGATTTCGTCGAGGTAGAGAGGCATATGTCTTCCCTCCTGAGGTTGTGGCGGGCGTTGCGGTTGCTGTCCCCTTATACACGCAAATGCGTGCGGGTAAGTAGCGAAATGCGGATGCGCCCGCGGTCTGTTGCACCTGTGCGGCGCGGATGAGCTACTCTTTGGCGCGCTCGGCGGTGCGGTAGTCGCCGAAGCGCGAGTCGCGCTGGTCGAGCGCCTTCTTGACGTCCTTGCGCATCGCCGCCATGTACTCGCGTGAGGACGCCTGATGGAAGCATAGCGCCTGGATTTCGGTGGCTGAGCGAATCGCGGCGCGGGCGCCCATTATCTCCATCGCGCGATGGACCACGCGCTTGTTGAGCGCCTGCAGGTCGCGCGGAATTCTGGCGACGCGCCGCGCGACGTTGAGCACCTCCGCCGCGAGCTCGTCGGCCGCGAATGCGCGATTGGCGAAACCCATCCGCGCCGCTTCGATTCCCGTAATCGAATCGCCCGTCAGCATCATCTCCATCGCGTTGCGCATTCCCATCAGCCACGGATGATAGGCGCAGTCCGGCGACGACATCGCACGCACCGGCGGGTAGCCGATTTGCGCATCCTCGGCGACATAGACGAGGTCGCATGCGGTCGCAAGCTCGGTTCCACCGGCCAGACAGTAGCCGTGAACCTGCGCGATTATGGGCGTCGCCATGTCCCACATCTCGAACCAGCCGTCAACCAGGTGGCGGGGCCACACCCCCTCGCCCGGCGAGACCACGCGCGGCAGCGGTTCGTTGGGGCTTTGTGAGAGATCGTAACCGGCACTGAAGCACTTGCCATTGCCGCGGATGATTATCGCGCCGATGGCGGGATCGGCGTCGGCTTTGCGCAAGGCGTCGAACAGTTCGGCTCGCAGCGGATTGGAGAGGGCGTTGCGTTTTTCCGGACGGTTGAGCGAAATGCGGCGGATAGCCGCCTCGGGCTCGTCTACTTCGATGAATTTGTATTCGGTCATGGCGGGATTCTCCCTTCAGAAGAGTCTTACGGCGATCGCCGGGCCGAAGTCGAGCAATGCGCGGCGGCGCCAGGGCGCGGACAACCCTCTACCATGCGGAGGCGGTATCTGGCACGATTAGCAACCATAACATCCACGATGAAGGAACTGATCGTCTCTCTCCTCAACGCCGCGATCACGAAGGCCAATATCGCCGGCAAACTTAAGTCCGCCTCGGCGCAGGTCTTGGTCGAAGCGCCCAAGGATCCGGCGCATGGCGATCTCGCGAGTAACGTCGCGCTCACCTTGGCGCGCGCCGAAGGCAAGGCACCGCGCGCGATTGCGACGGTAATCACCGAGCATCTCGAAGCGCCACTCGAGATTGGCGAGATCACTGTGGCCGGTCCCGGCTTTATCAACTTTCGCATGGCGCCGGCGTACTGGCATGGCGAGCTCAGGCGCGCGGCCGCGATGGGACCGGCGTTCGTGCGCCCGCAAATCGGATATGGCCGCAAAGTGCAGGTGGAGTTTCTGTCGGCCAACCCGACCGGTCCGCTGACCGTCGGCCATGGGCGCAACGCCGTGCTTGGCGACACCATCTCGCGGCTCTACGAGGCGACGGGCTTCAACGCCACACGCGAATATTATTTCAATAACGGGGGCCGCCAGATGAAGCTGCTCGGCGAGTCGGTGCGGGCGCGCTATCTGCAGGAGCTTGGACGCCAGGCGCCGCTGCCTGAGGGCGGCTACCAGGGCGAATATATCCGTGACATCGCGCGCGCACTGATCGAACGGCACGGCGGGAGCCTGGCTAATCCCGCGACCGGCCTCGAAATCTTCCGCGCGGCGGCGGAGGAGGCGATTTTCGCCGATATCCGCCATAGCTGCGCGCGGCTCGCTATACACTTCGACGTCTATACCAACGAGCTCGATCTCATTCGCGACGGCCGCGTTGACGCCGTAATCGCAGGACTGCGCGAGCGCGGACTTGTCGCCGAGTATGACGGTGCGGTTTGGCTCAGGGGCGAGCCGCTGGGTTTACCTAAAGACCGCGTGCTGATTCGCTCGGGACCGAATCGCGAGCCGACCTATCGCACGCCCGATATCGCCTATCATATCGACAAGCTCGCGCGCGGCTTCGATCTGGTGGTCGACGTTTTCGGCGCCGACCATATCGCCGAGCATGAGGGCGTGATTGCGGCGGTGCGCGCGCTCGGCCATGACACGTCGCCGATTCGCGCGATCATCTACCAGTTCGTGACGCTCACGCGCGGCGGCGAAAAGGTCAAGATGTCGACGCGCAAGGCGACCTACGTCACGCTTGATGAGTTGATCGAAGAAGTCGGCGTCGACGTGGTGCGTTTCTTTTTCCTCTTTCGCAAGCACGACAGTCACTTGGATTTCGATCTCGACCTGGCCAAGACGCAGGCGCCCGAGAATCCGGTCTTTTACGTGCAGTACGCACATGCGCGGCTGGTGAGCGTCTTTCGCGAGGCGGAGAAGGCGGGGCTTAAGCCACCGCCGGATTCGTCAGCGATAAATCTCGGCCTCCTGTCCGAAGAGGAGGTCGCGCTGGCCAAACGCGCCATCGGGATGCGCGAGATTGTCGCGGCCGCGACCGAGGCGCTGGAACCGCATCGAATACCCTTTTACCTGCTCGAGTTAGCCGGCGACTTCCATCGCTATTACAACAAACCGGCCAATCGTATAATCGACCCGGAGCGCCGCGAGCTCAGTCTGGCGCGGCTGTTTCTGGCGGGGGTGCTTAAGGATGGAATCGCGGGCGGCCTGAGGCTGCTCGGGGTAAGCGCCCCGGAACGAATGTGAGGGCAGCGCGGAATGCGGTTTGAAATCAGATCGGGCGGTGGAGTCGCGATTCTGGCGGGACTCTTGCTGCTTTCGGGCGCCGTTTTTGTGCTTGGATTGCTCGCCGGCTACGACGTCGGACGCGAGAGTCAAGCCAACCTGGCGCAAGTGGCGACCGCCTACCCGGTCGCGCCGCCGCCGGCCACCGAGTCTTCGCCGGTGTCGGCAGTGCTGGCGAGTCCCGCCGCGATACCGGCTTCGCCCGCCCCGGAAACGGCGTCGCGGGTGCCGCCGCCCGCCGTCGCGCAAGCGACTCCATCGGCGCGGCACAGCCAGCGCACCGTCGCATCGGTGAGTACTCCGGCCGCCGCGGCGCTGGCGCGCAGTCGGCATCAGCGGGTGTCGGCCGCCGAGTTTCCGCCGTCCGCACCGGCCACCGCTCGCCAACCCACTGAAAACAACTCAGAAAACAACGAGCAAGGCGGTGGCGAGGCAGCCGATGAAACTCCCGCCGCCGAATCATCCGAGGCCGGCGAAGCGGCCCCAGTGCCGGCTTCGCGCACCGCCTCGGCCCAACCCGTCGCCGTGGCGCCGCGGCGCAAGCCCTACAACATCCAGATCGAGGCGGCGATGGATATCAACGGTGCCGACGCCATGATGCGCCGCTTGCAGCGACTCGGTTACCAGCCGCATCTGGTGCCGACACGGATCGACGGTCAGACCTGGTTCGAGGTGGAAGTGGGTCCCTACGCCACGGCGCAGGAAGCGCAAGAGGCGCAAGCGCAATTACGCCAGAAATACGCCGCCACCTATGGGACGCGTACGCGCGGCGGCGCCAGCGGCAATTCCGGCGCGGACAATTCCGAGGGCGGTGATTAAAGGCAATTGACAAATAGCGCCGCGACTGGCTATTTAGATAGGCAATGAAGGACTCCACGTATCGCAGGGCTTGGGCGAGTTGGCGCTGGCGCCATGTCGCGCCCGTCTGTGCTCCGGTTTTGTAGTCCTTAGACAAAACCGATTTCACAAGGGGTCGCGGGCGAAATTTCCTGCGGCCCTTTTGCTTTATCAAGGACATTAAGGGGACCGTGGGACCGAGGCCCGGTGCGGCGTGACGGCGGTGGCCGGAGACGGAGTGCGCTAATGCGCGACCGCACGGGCGCTCCGCGGAAGTGCCGGTTGCAAAACGGGTTGGGAGGCCCGAGGCGATGCTCGTGCCAGGCGAAAGCGAATTTGAAGCATTGGCGGCCAAGGGGTTCAACATTATCCCGGTCTTTCGCGAAGTCGCCGCCGACCTCGAAACCCCAGTCTCGGCCTATCTCAAAATCGCCCGGGGAGATTACTCATTCCTGCTCGAAAGCGTGCGCGGCGGCGAAAAATGGGGACGCTACACGTTTCTCGGGTCGGAGCCCGCGATGGTCGTGCGCGCGCGCGGCGATCGCATGGACCTGATTCGGCCCGGGCGCGCGGTCGAGGCGCGCAAGGTCATCAATGCGTTCGAGGAATTGCGCCAGGAGGTCAAGCGTTCGCGCGCGCCCGAGCTGGCGGAACTACCGCGTTTCTTCGGCGGCGCGGTGGGCTTTTTGGCCTACGATATCGTGCGTTGTTTCGAGCCGCGGATTCCCGCGCGCGCGCATGACGACCTGGGCACGCCCGACCTCTATCTGATGTTTACCGACACCGTGCTGGTGTTCGACAATGTGCGCCAGACGTTCAAGATCGTCGCCAATGTCCCGTTGGAGGAATTCGCCTCGACGCATACCGCCTATTTGAGCGCGCAGGCCAAGATTGATGAGATCGTCGCGCGTCTCGGCGAAGCGGCGATTCCGCCGTTTCTTGAAGTGCCACCGCCGGTTGGCGCGGGCGAGTTGCGCGTCAGCTCGAACCAGACGCGTGAGGGCTACATGTCGATGGTCGAGGCGGCCAAGGAGTATATCGCCGCCGGCGACATTATCCAGATGGTGCCGTCGCAGCGCTTTGAAGCGCCGCTGCCCGCGCACCCGTTCAACCTCTATCGCAGTCTCCGTCAGATTAATCCGTCGCCCTACATGTTCTACCTGCGCCTGGGCGACCATACGCTGGTGGGCGCCTCGCCGGAGACCATGGTGCGCGTGGAGGGACGCCAGATTACGCTTCGGCCGATCGCGGGCACGCGGCGGCGCGGCGCCTCCGAGGCCGAGGATTTAAGCCTCGAGCGCGAATTGCTGGCCGACCCCAAGGAGATTGCCGAGCATGTAATGCTGGTCGACCTTGGCCGCAATGACGTTGGGCGCGTGTCGAAAATCGGCTCGGTCAAGGTCACCGAGCTGATGGGCGTCGAGCGCTACTCGCACGTGATGCATATAGTGTCGAACGTGGTCGGCGAGTTGCGCGACGAATGCGACGCGTTCGACGCGTTTCGCGCGACCTTCCCGCAAGGGACGGTTTCAGGCGCGCCGAAAATCCGTGCGATGGAGATAATCGACGAGTTCGAGCCGGTCCGCCGCGGCGTTTATGCGGGCGCAGTAGGTTACTTCAGTTACACCGGCAACACCGACACCGCGATCGCGCTGCGCACGCTGCTGGTCAAGGGCGACCGCGTCTATATCCAGGCCGGCGGCGGTATTGTCGCTGATTCCGATCCGGCCGCCGAATATGAGGAGTCGGTCAACAAAGCGCGCGCGATGATCCGGGCGCTCGGCGCGGCGCGCGAGTTCGAGGCCGCGGCGCGCAGGTGAACTCAAATGAAGTCGCCGAAGATACTGATGATCGACAACTACGATTCGTTCACCTACAACCTCGTGCAATATCTCGGCGAGCTGGGCGCCGATGTCATGGTGCGGCGTAATGACGCTATCGAGGTGGCCGGCGCGCGCGCGCTCGAACCGGACGCTATTGTGATCTCGCCGGGTCCCTGCACTCCCGCCGAAGCCGGCGTCTCGGTCGCTCTCTTGCGCGAGTTGGCGGGCGAATTCCCAATGCTCGGCGTATGTCTCGGCCATCAATGTATCGGCGAGGCGTTCGGCGGCCGCGTGGCGCGGGCCTCGCGCCTGATGCACGGCAAGACCTCGCCCATCATGCACGATGGCAAGACCTTGTTCGCGGGACTTGAAAATCCGTTCGAGGCGATGCGCTATCATTCGTTGCTGGTCGAGCCGCGCGGATTGCCCGAATGTCTCGAAGTGAGCGCGCATACGGCGGAGGGCGAAATCATGGGGCTGCGACACCGGCAACATCGAATCGAAGGTGTGCAATTCCATCCGGAATCGATTGGAACGCGCGCGGGCAAGGACCTGCTGCGAAATTTTCTGACGGGGCTCCAGGCGTGACCAATTTGCGCGAAGCCTTCAACGCCATATTGAAGGGCCGTTCGCTCGACGCCGCCGAGGCCGAAAGCGTAATCGGTGAGATTCTCGACGACATCGTGCCCGACGCGCTGGTCGCGGGCTTTCTGGTCGCGCTCAAGCTCAAGGGCGAATCGCCGGCGGAACTGACCGGCGGCACGCGCGCGATGCGCAAGCGGGCGCGCGCCCTTGATCTCGACGGTGGCAACGTGCTCGACACCGCCGGCACCGGCGGCGACGGCGCTGGCACCTTCAACATTTCGACTGGCGCCGCGCTGGTGGCGGCGACGGCGGGTGTGCCCGTCGCGAAGCATGGCAATCGCGCGGTCAGCGGGCGGGTCGGCGCAGCCGATGTTTTGGAGGGGATGGGGATAAAGCTTGAACTCGACCCGGCCGGGTTGAAGCGATGCCTGGCGCGCGCGCATTGCTGCTTTATCTTCGCCCCTGCCTATCATCCGGTGCTCGCCCGCATGGCGGTGCTGCGCCGCACGCTGGGCATCCGCACGGTGTTCAACTTGATGGCGCCACTGGCGAATCCATGCCGGCCACGCCACCAGTTGCTCGGCGTCGCCGAGCCCAAGCTGATCCGCCCGATGGCCCAGGCGCTAATCGCCCTGGGGGTCGAGCATGCGATGGTTGTGCACGGCAACGACGGGCTCGACGAGATTTCGCTCGGTACGTCGACGCAGGTCGCCGAGGTGCGCGCCGGTGAGATGCGCGAGTACGAGATCGCGCCGGAAGAATTCGATCTCGAGTCCGCGAGTCCCGCCGGATTTTTAGCGGCTGACGCGAAAGAGGCGACCGAAGTACTGCGCCACGCGCTTGCGGGCGACCCGGGGCCGGCGCAAGATGTGCTCGCGCTCAACGCCGGCGCGGCGATCTACGTCGGTGGCGGCGCGGATTCGATGGCCACGGGCGTCACCATCGCGCGCCGTGTTTTGGCTTCCGGGCGCGCGCTTGAAACAATCGAAAAAATGCGGCTTGCGAGTCACGGCGACACGGGCGTCACGGGTTAGCGATGGCATCGATCCTGGACCGGATTTTCACCGCCAAGCGCGAAGAGGTTGACGCGCAGCGGCGCATTAAATCGCTGGAGACGGTCATGGCCGCCGCAGCCAGCGCTGCGCCCCCGCGGGGATTCGTCGCGGCACTGCGCGGGCGGCGGCCAGCCATTATCGCCGAGGTCAAGCGTGCCTCGCCGAGCAAAGGCGACATCCTGCCCGGACTCGACGCGGCCGCGGTTGCATGCGATTACGCGGCGGCGGGCGCGGCCGCGATGTCGGTGCTGACCGACCGCCATTTCAAGGGTACACTGGAGGATTTGCGCACGGTGCGGGCGGCCTGCCGCTTGCCGCTGCTGCGCAAGGACTTCATGTTTGACGCCTACCAGGTTTACGAAGCTCGCGCGGCCGGCGCGGACTGTATCCTGCTCATCGCCGCGATGTTGGCGGAGGATCATCTGCGTGAACTCACGTCGATAGCGCGCGATCTTCGGATGGCGGCGCTGGTCGAAGTGCATAGCGCCGCGGAATTCACCTTGGCGGGGCGCATCGGCGCGGACCTCATCGGCATCAATAATCGCGACCTGCACACCTTCAAGACGGATATCGCCGTGACCGAGGAATTGATCGGCGGCTACAATGGCGGCGCGCTGATCGTGTCGGAGAGCGGAATCGAAACACCCGCCCATATCCAGCGTCTGACGGCCGCCGGCGCGCGCGCATTTCTGATCGGTGAGAGTCTGCTGCGCGGCGGCAATCCGCGCGCGGCGCTCGGTGCACTGATAAATACGTTCGCGGACGCGCCGGCGCATAAATAATGGTGCGAATCAAAATATGTGGCGTGACCCGCGTCGCGGATGCGGAACTCGCGATTGCGCTTGGCGCCGACATGATCGGACTCAACTTCTATCCGCCGAGTCCGCGCTCTATCAGCCGCGAACGCGCCGGCGAGATTGCCCGCGCCGTCGCCGGCCGCGCACTCATCGCGGGCGTCTTCGTCAATGCCACGCGTGAATATATCGAGCAGCGGCGGCGTGAAGCCGCGCTCGACCTGTTGCAGTTTCATGGCGACGAGGACGAAAGCGCGCTGGCCGGATGGCCGGTCAAGGTGATTCGCGCCTTTCGAGTTAAAGCGGGCGCCCCCGCCGGGCTAATCGGAAAATGCGGCGCCGATTTTTTTCTGTTCGATACCTACCATCCGGGACTCTTCGGCGGCACCGGACGAGTGCGGCCGCTCGGGGGCTTGGGCGCTTTCAGTCTTGCGCGTGTGTTCATTTCGGGCGGGCTCTCGCCCGGCAATGTGGCGGCGGCGGCGGCGCTCAATCCCTACGCGGTTGACGTCGCCAGCGGCGTCGAGTCGTCTCCGGGAATCAAGGACGCCGCCAAGCTAAGGAGCTTTATCGTCAATGCAAAGTCTCCCCGATAGCCGCGGGCGTTTCGGCCAGTACGGCGGCCGTTATGTCGCGGAAACCCTGATGCCGGCGTTAATTGAGCTTGAACTGGCTTACAAAGAAGCGCGGCGTGATCCCAAGTTTCGCGCCGACCTGGAGCGCTATTCCCGCGAATACGTCGGCCGTCCGACGCCGCTCTTTTTGGCCGCCAATCTGACCGCGAAACTCGGCGGCGCGAAAATTTACTTGAAGCGCGAGGACCTGTGCCATACGGGCGCGCACAAGATCAATAATACGATCGGCCAGGCGCTGCTGGCTAAGCGGTTGGGCAAGAGGCGGATTA
>JBOHWJ010000119.1:0-16091 GCA_050736495.1 Binataceae bacterium (SeqCode)
TGGGCTGAACACCGAAGCGAAAGAACTGGACATAGCCGGCGTCGTCGTACTTGGAGGGTTTGATAAAATAGACCCGTATGGTGCGGCAAGGCTCGGGTTTGAGGGAGCTGGCGTGAAGCGCCCCTTCGCTCGCGCCAAGCTGCAGCACTTCGGGCGGGCGCTGCCAGCTATAACGGTTGCGGCCCAGGAACATGTAAAGTCCGACCGCGAGGGCCGACAGCAGGAAACCGAGCACGCAAACCAGAACAACCATCGCTTACTCCTCTATCCTTCCACAATACACTGCCCACCGAGCGATTTCTAACCGTCCGGTCAGAATAAACAATCGCCCGCCGGAGAAGTCAACCATTGGCAAGGGAGCGGTGTACGGGACGTTTCCTTTCCCTGCTTCTTCAAGGATTCTCCAACGCATCCGACCACTTAGCCCCGTTAGCGGTACATTTCGACCAGTTGAATCAGTCCAAGGTCCCGATAACGCTCGATCAGATATCCTTTGATCTCCTGGACACTCGACATTTCGAGCGTGTCATGGGCAATGACGCGAGCGGTCTGGTAATTGGTCTCCCGCACGAGTTTGCGCACTACCGGAATAAACAGAGGGCTCAGGCTCAATTGATCGAGCCCCATCCCTACCAACAGCAGCGTCGCCATCGGATCACTCGCCATCTCGCCGCAGATGCACACCTCCTTGCCGGCGCCACGCGCCACGTTCACCACTTCCGCGATAGCGGACAAGACCGCCGGATGAAGCGGTTCGTAGAGGTGCGCGATCTTGGGATTATTACGGTCTGCCGCAAGCAGATACTGGATCAGATCATTCGTGCCTATCGAGAAGAAGTCTACTTCGCGGATCAACCGCGGCGCAAGCCATACCGCCGATGGCACTTCGACCATGATGCCGACTTCGATATCGGGATTGTGCTCGAGACCCTCCTTGTATAGCTCGGCCTGAGCCTCGTTGAGCAACTCGCGCGCGCGCCGCAGCTCCTCCAGACTCGAAATCATCGGGAACAGAATCCGCACATCATGATGAGCGGCGGCACGCAGAATTGCCCGCAACTGGACCTTGAAGATACCGGGCATTTCGAGCGAGATGCGAATCGAGCGCCAGCCCAGGAACGGATTATCCTCGCGCGGCACCCTTAAGTAGGGCGGATACTTGTCGGCGCCGATATCGAGCGTGCGAATCGTGACCATGCGCTTGCCGACCCCTTCCAGTATCTTGCCGTACAGCGCGAGCTGCTGATTTTCGTCGGGAAAATCTTCGTAGGTCAAAAACGAGAACTCCGATCGCAGCAGCCCCACTCCTTCAGCGCCGTAGCGCAGCGCGAGCGGGATATCGGCCGGCAACGCGATATTCGCGAGCATCTGCACACGATGGCCGTCGCGCGTCGCGGTCGGCTCGTCCTGCCCAACCATCAATTCGCGCTTGAAGGCGTCATAGCGCTTGATCAGCACCTGGTATTCGCGCTCGATCTCGCTGCTGGGATTCGCGTAGATGATGCCCGAATTGCCATCGAGCACCAGCGTATCGCCCTCCGTCACCGACTCCATCAAATGTTCAACCCCGACCACGGTCGGAATCTCGAAGGATCGCGCAAGAATCGCCGCATGCGACGTGACGCCACCGGACTGCAACGCCAGTCCGGCCAAATTCTCATGCGACACGAGAGTCATTTGCGACAACGTAAGCTCTTCGGCCACCAGGATGGTCGATTTCGAAAATGCGCTCTTGCGATCTTCCTGCCGCAGATGGCGCAGCACGCGATGGCCGACATCGCGAAAATCGGTGGCGCGCTCGCGCAGGTAGCCGTCCGCCAGCGCCAGCATACTCGCGCCAAGTTCGTCGATTACGCGGAAGAGCGCGCTCTCGGCCGCATAACCCGTGTTGATTGCGTCCTTGATGCGATCGACGAATTCCTCGTCCTCGAGAATCAGGCGATGCCCGTCGAAAATTTTGAGGTCGGCCTCGGGCATGAACGGCGCCATCCGCGCCTTGAGCGCGCTCAATTCACCACGCGAACGCACCAGCGCGTCCTCCAGCCGCTTGAGTTCGGCCTTGGCGTCGCGCGTGCGCAGATTACGGTCGATAGTGCTGAGAAAGGTGCCCACCACGTGCGCGATGCCGCGTGCGAAGCCGGGCGCCGCGGCCAGTCCGACCAGTCGCGGACGGCGCATTTTGACCGGCGCCGCCAGCCGCGTCTTGCCGCCGACCTTCTCGTAGCCTTTGAGCTGGCGATTCGCCTCGATCATGCGCCGGCGGTATTCGTCGCGTTCCTTTTCCTTGGTCGCGAGAGTCTCACGCAACTGGAAATGTGAAAGGATGTGCGCGACCTGGCTCCCCGCGGTCTTGACCAGGCGCACCTCGTCGCGGGCGAACTTGCGCCGCCTGAGCGTCTGCACCACCAGCACGCCCAGCGGCGTCTGCTTGCCCTCCTGAACCGGCACGCCGAGGAATGTGTGGTAGCGCTCCTCGCCGGTCTCCGGAAAATACTTGTAGCGCTGATGGCTGATGGCGTCCTCGACTACCACCGGGCCGTTGGATTCGATCGCGAGTCCGACCAGGCCCTCATTGATGCGCATCGAAACCCGGCCAACCGAATCGCGGTCGAGCCCGACGGTTGCGCGCAAGACCAAGCGGTCACGCTGCGGGTCGAACAGGTAGAGCGAGCAGACTTCGACTTCCATTCCGGTCGCAATCACGCTCACTATCTGATCCAGAACTTCGCGCAAATCGGCCGAGGGTTCGCTGGCAATCGTCGAGATCGTTTCGATTAGCGCGAATCGGTCGCGGGTAGTTGCCATATCTAATGGAGGGCCGTAATAAATGTTACCCCACGCTTCGACCCCTTCACAACCTCCCCGGCCAAAAAAGTCCACCGTCAGTCATCGCCACGCTCACCATCGGTCGCCCGATGCCAACGCGCGAGAGGTGTGGAAAGATGCTGCGGCCAACATCGACAGAACTGACGGCTTTCCGTAGTCTGGCAGCCGTGGCGGGCTTGGCGCACGGAATACTTTCCGAGGATAACAAGCTACGGCGCGAAGATCGCGCCGCGCACGACTGGTATCGCTTCGTCCTGTCGTTCCCGCCTCACCTCGTCCGCACCTATGTCAAACGATTTCAAGCGCACGCTGGAAATCGCATTCTAGATCCATTTTGCGGCACCGGCACAACGCTAGTCGAAAGCAAAAAGCTCGGGCTTGCCAGCGTCGGCCTCGAACGCAACCCGATGGCCTGTTTCGCGAGCCGCATAAAGGCGAGTTGGAACATTGATCCGGACGGCCTGATGGCTCATGCGCACGAAGTCGCGTTGCTCGCGCTCAGGCGCCTCCAGTCTGAACGTATCGAGGACGAACCGGCGTTGCCACTCTTCGCGGCTAAAGTGCGGAGCACGCCTCCGATTCTTCGCGACCTGCCGGACGAGACTCGCAAGCTTTTGCTAGGACACTCGATCAGCCCGTTGCCGCTGCACAAGGCGCTCGTCCTACTCGACGCGCTTGAAGAGAAACGCGACGAGCGATTCGACGGCCACGAAAGACTGGCGTTCGCAAAGGCGATGGTGTTCAACGCCAGCAATCTGCAATTCGGTCCGGAGGTCGGAGTTGGCCTGCCCAAGCCGGATGCGGCCGTAGTCAGACCCTGGCTCAAGGCGGTCGAGATGATGGCATCAGACATCCGGGAGTTATCGGATCGGTCCGATGCTCCTTCGCTTACCTACCAGGGAGACGCGCGCCGGGTGTCAGAAATCCTCGAACCCCTGTCGGTGGACGTCGTAATCACCTCGCCGCCATATCCCAACGAGAAGGACTATACGCGCACGACCCGGCTGGAGTCGGTTCTACTTGGTTTCGTTCGCGACAAGCAGGGACTGCGCTCATTGAAGCAGGACTTGGTCCGATCGAACACTCGGAGCGTTTACAAAGACGATACCGATGATCGATTGATTGCCGAAAACGAAGAGATAGAAGGCATCGCGCAGGCTATCGAGAACAGGCGGATCGCACTTCGAAAGACCTCGGGCTTCGAGCGCCAGTACGCGCGCGTGACAAAGCTTTATTTCGGCGGCATGGCCCGCCACTTCGCGGACCTGCGTTCAGTGTTGCGGCCCGGGGCGCAACTCGCCTATGTCGTAGGCGATCAGGCCTCTTATCTGCGCGTTATGATCCGCACCGGAAAACTCCTCGCCGACATCGCCACTTCGCTGGGCTACGAAGTGACCGGTATCGATCTGTTCCGCACTCGCCTCGCGACCGCGACCAAAGCGACCTTACGCGAAGAAGTCGTAATACTTCGCTGGCCTGGGAACGCACGGTCAACTTCGAACGTTCCGGGATTATCAAGTGCGGGCGGGAACTAGACGTAAGCCTGCCGGAAATCCGGGCGATCTCATCCCCAGCGACCGAAAACTACTGACGGTAAAAAGCTGACTGACAGCTATGCGATTGACTAATCAAATTGGACGGCGGTCGGCGACGATTGCGCCGCCCAATATCACCAGGTGGATGCGCGCGCGATCGGTGAGCAGCGACAAATCATCAACCGGATTGCCGTCGACCAGCAGCAGGTCGGCGAGTTTGCCCTCCTCGATCGTTCCAACCTGGCGTTCGGTGCCGACAATCTCCGCATTGGTCCGCGTCGTCGCGATGAGCGCGTCCATCGGGCTCAGCACTTTTGCCTTCAATTGCGGCTCCATCGATTTCTTGCGCTGATGGAAGCCGAGCACGTCGGAACCCGAGCCTATCTTGACGCCAGCCTCATGGGCGACGCGCAATGCTTGGTAGGCGCCGGCGAGCGCATCCTCGATTTTCTCGATCATGTGGGTGTCGTAATGGAGCTTGCGGCCGTCGGCGGCGAGCATCTCATAGGTGGTGATGGTGGGCACCAGGTAGGCTCCGACGCGCGCCATCCGCTCGGCCACTTCCGCCGAGAGGAAATTGCCATGCTCGAGCGTGCGCACACCCGCCTCGATACAGTTCGCCATACTGGCCGCGGTATACGTATGCGCCATCACGTACTTGCCCTGGGCCGCCGCCTCCTCGACCACGGCGCGCAATTCGGGAACCGTGTATTGAGTCGCGGTGATTTCGTCGGTGGGTGACATGCAGCCGCCGTTCGCCATCACTTTCACCTGGTCGGCGCCGCGCCGCATCATTTCACGCGCGCCCCATCGCACCTGGTCCGGTCCGTCGACTACGAGGCCGATCCACCATACGCCGGGCACTCGCTCGTCGGGCTGATGTTGCGTGCGCGGTCGTTGGTCGCCATGGCCACCGGTCTGTGACAGGACACCGTTGGCAATGAACAGGCGTGGGCCGCGAATAAGGCCCAGGCGCACGGCTTCCTTGTAACCCCAATCGAGGCCGCCGGCGTCGCGTACGGTGGTGAAGCCGTCGGCGAGGGTTTCCTCGATTTCGCGCGCGACCTTGAGGGCGTATACGGGCGCCGGGATACGCCGCGGGTCGGTATGGTCGCCGATCATGCAGAGATGGGCGTGGGCGTCGATCATGCCCGGCATCAGGGTGCGTCCGGCCGCATCTATTTCGATACCGTCACGGACGCGCGGCGCCGCGCCGGTGCCGATCCGCGTGATACGCTCTCCCTCGACCATCACCCAAGCGCGCGACAACGGGTCGCGCCCGCTGCAATCAACCAACGTGCAATCGTGGATTACCAGCGATCCCATCGGTCATTCCCTTTGCCCGCCCCGCGCTGATGCCGGGGTGGTGCGGCCAGAGCCGATGCAGTTCGTAGCGCCCGCTATGAAACCGACGTGAACGCTCTCTGTTCGCAGGTTATTCCAGAGTCCCGCGAAGTTTCCAGCGTAAACACGCCCGCCGCCGTCCACACTCCGCGAAGGAATTCAATCAGGGAGTTCGAACCGGGTAACGACGCCATTGATCAGGCCGCGGCCCGCGCGCGCATTACCCGTCTTGATTGCCTCGATAAGCTCGCGCTCATCGCGCACCGGTTGCGATAGCAGCGTCGTCACGCATCCGATCGAGTTGGCCGAATGCGAATCCGAGCCCGCAACGGCGGTCTTGCCCAGCATGCGTGCGACCCGCAAGGCGAACACGTTTTCCTCCTCGGAGCAGGCGCCGTTGAGCACCTCGACCGCGTCGCACACTTCCAAAATTTCGAGCTTGGCCGCATGCTCTGGATGGCCCGGGTCGATCGGTTCGTGGTCGGGATTGATGAAGGAAAAGCGCGGGTCGAGCTTGTAGCGGAACGGATGGTTGGCAACCATGATACCGCCGCGGTTGTCGACCACCTTGCGCAACTCGCGCAGCTTGTAGATGCCGCCGACGTACTCGCTGAGCCCGAACACGCCGACATGGCCCATCTCGGTGGTGACCTCCATCCCATGCAGGAATACCACCACCGAATCCGCCGCCATCGCGGCGATTTCTTTCAGGTCCCAAACGTTATCGTGCTCGGTAACGCAAACCGCGCCGATTCCGATCGCGCTCGCGCGCGCAATCAGATCCCTGGGTGAAAGATTCGAATCCGCACTGCCGCGATTCGTATGAAGATGAAGATCGACTGTGAAGTAGGGCCCGGCCGGGTGCCCGCTTCCTGACGCACCCATAACGGTTCCTATTTCGGTGGCTCCGAACTGAGCGTGACCTTCTTGATATGGTCGCCTACCTTGATTTTGTCGACCACGTCCATGCCCTCGACCACGCCACCGAAAATGGTGTACTGGCCGTCGAGGAACGGCGCCGCGGCGAGGCAGATGTAGAATTGACTGCCGCTGGAACGGCGCTCCGGATTGACCGCGTCGCCCGTGCGCGCCATCGCCACCGTGCCGCGCAGATGATGCTCATTGGCGTCGATTTCCGCCGGCAGGTCGTAGCCCGGACCGCCGGTGCCATTGCCTTTGGGATCGCCGCCCTGCACGACGAAACCCGGCTCCACGCGATGGAACGTCAGGCCATTGTAGAAACCGTCCTTGGAGAGTTTCTCAAAATTGGCGACCGTCTTGGGCGCCACCTTGGGATAAAGTTCGATGACGACGATGCCCCTGTCGGTATCAAGCGTCGCGTAATGTCCGGTGTTGCGCACTGCTAGCCCATCCGTGTTGGATTTTTTCGCCTTGGCGCCCTGGCACGCCGCGGCGACCAACACGAGGGCCACGGCAACGAGGAACGGAAGCCGAATCAGTTTATTTTTCATCAAACCGCTTTACGAAGTGAATAAGTTCCCTTTCAACTATTCGACCAGCGCGCCGTGCGCAAGCCTGCTTTCGTCAGCGCATGGTTTCGGAGTGACACGCTGTAGCGAAGACGGCTCAGCCAAGCAGATGTCCGTTTGTTCGAGACCAGCCAAATCCGCGCCACAACGAACTGCTTCCGAGCCTGAGAGCCCCGTCGTGGGCAGGCTGAAGACCGCGTCTCGACCACTACACTCAGTAACGAATGTCGTCGGTGAGCAGCGCCAGCCATTTCAGGAAGTACCCCACGACATTTCGTCGGTTGCCCGTGAGAGCGTTGCGGCCGGGCTATAGTGTGTGACGACCGTATCGCAAATGGCATCCGCGGCTGCCGAGTGTGTCACGAAGTGCATTTCGGCCGCCATACTGCAAGAGCGTGTAGCAGAATTCCATCATAGCATGCTACAATGCGTTGTTTCACCGAGGACATGGTTTGGACACAAACAAGCTAGACGAAACACAAAAGGGTTACGCTCTATGGCCCGCAAGGAAGAACAAAAAACGAACAATGGAAGCGGCCACATTAAGGTCCGCGTTATCGAATTCGAAATTGATGGCCATGACGCTACTTTGGCCGAGGGTATTAAGGCGTTCACGACCGCGCTTTCACACAGCGCCGTGATCGTCACAACACCTAAGCGTCCCGCTCTGCCTGTTCCTGAAAGGCCAAACACCCCGGTTGCATTGGATGCGGAGGAGCCTGAGCCCGCAGATACAAGTACGGACGGGCTCGAACAGGAAGTTGCCGAGGAAAAAAGCTCCAACGGGCAGAAGCGCAGTTACAATTACCGTCCGCCAAAATTTATGGACGACTTGGATCTCACGAAGGGCACGAAGCCATTAGCCGAGTTTATTGCTGAAAAGGGTAGCCCAACGGAAATGTTGGACAGATATCTCGTAGTGGCGGTTTGGTTGAAAAAGCATCTGCAGATTGAGGAATTCACGATCAATCACATTTACACGGCATTCGACAACCTGGGCTGGAAGGCCCAAATGCCTCCTAATCACAGCCAACCACTCCGCGACTTGAAGACGAAGAAGCACTTTCTGACCAAGGAAAAAAGTGGCGCTTACAAAGTGAACTGGCAGGGCACGCAGCATGTCGAGAAGATGGGAGCCATTCAGTAGTGAGCGACGAGGACGATCTAAAGATATTCATTGCCGGAATCAATGCCTTTGCTGATCGAAGCCATGCAGACAAAATTCGACTCTTTGCCTGGCTTCAACATTTTCTCCGAAAGAAAGACCGCTTCACCACTAGCGATATCAATTGGTGCTACGACAAGCTCTCCTACAAAAAGACCAACGTCAGCCAGTACTTGTCCGAAATGGAAGGAAAGGAACTATTAAAGGACAAACGCGGCTACTACGTGGAAGGCAAGTTTTCCGCGAAGTGCGACGAACTTTATGGCACGCACGATATCACGATAAACATTCGGCGGATGGTGAAAAACCTAGCCGATGTAGTGCCCGACGTCGCAGAGAAAGACTTCATGAACGAGGCCATGATCTGCCTCCGGTATGACGCTGGTCGGGCAGCAATTATCATGGTCTGGAATATCGCCTTCTATCACCTATGTAGCTACATCCTGAAGCACAAACTGAAAGAGTTCAACGCCGCTTATCCGAATCGATTCCCGAAGAAGTGGAATGACGCGAAGGTGAAGACCATCAGAACGTATGACGATTTTGCCGTTGATCTGAAAGAGCGAGACGTAGTTGACATTTGCAAGACAGCAAACATCGTCACTGATGCCGTTTATAAGATTCTCGTTGAGAAGCTCGGTAAACGGAACTCCGCAGCGCACCCCTCAACTATACATGTCAATCAGATTCATGCCGAAGCGTTTATCGATGAACTGATCAGAAATGTCGTGTTTGCGATGCCGATTTGAACTTCCCGGAGTAGCTTCTTTTTGAACATCCGCGAACCACAAACGAAGCGGTGCTGATTTCGATTATGACACTGCGCCGCCCGCTCGTTGAGGGGCGGCGAAGGCCCAAAGTCAGAGCTTGGCGGGCGGCTCAACGCTTGAGGAATTCGCGCACCAGTTTGGCGACCGTCGCGGGCTGTTCCATCTGCGCCATGTGCGCCGCCTGATCAACCAGTTCGACCTTTGAATTGGCGATGAGCTTTTGGAACTCGCCGGCGTAAACCGGCGCGGTCAGTCCGTCCTGCTTGCCCCAGATGATTAGCGTCGGCGCGCTGATGCGGTGGGCGCGCTTCTTGAGCCCCTTGTCGGGCAGCGGCCAGATGAACTTGCCGGTGCATCCGAGGGCCCACGTCACGCGGATGAAAGACTCGGGCTCCTCGGGATTGGCGAACACCAGCTTGCGCGCCGGATGATTGGGGTCGTGAAAGAACAGCGGATCGAGGTCTACCTGCGGCATCACCATGTAGTTCTTGATCGGGCTGTCGTCGCGCCATAGGCCGAGCGGATCGATGAGCACGAGCCGGCTGACGCGTTTGGCGTTGGTCGCGGCCAGTTCCGCGGCGACCATGCCACCGAACGAATGACCAACCACGGCGGGCGACTCGAGACCGAGCTTGTCGAACAGTTCATAGTAGAAGAGGACGAGATCCCACAGATCCTCGAACGGCTTGATGGCGTCGGGATTACCCTCGGTGGTTCCCGGATGCTCGGGCGCGTAGACGGTGAATTCGCTGGCGAGCAGGTCGAGAAACTGGTCCCACACCAGGCCGTAGCCGGAATGGAGAAAGACCAGCGCCGGACCTTTGCCGGCCACGCGCACGCGCGCCTCAACCTTGTCTTCCCAGAGTTTCAATGTGTGATCTGAAGTCGCGGCCATGATTTTGCTTTTTCTCTCAGTCGCATCGTTGGAAGCCGCACCACATCGGTGCGTCCGCGGAGATCCGCGCACGCCCGGCCGCGGCCCGGCCTCGGATTGCTCTTGCCGCGCGTTACCGCCTGCGGCGACGCTTGGTCTCCCGCGCTAGCCCGAGGCGCGCGCGCCACCGTTGGTCCCGGCGGATGGCCGATTGCCTTCCTTGATCTTCTCGGGCCACCACTTGTTGTCCCATCCGTCTTCGTCCCAAACGTTGCGAAAATGCGGCAGCACCTCGCGCGCGAACAGGTCGATATTCTTGAGCGTCAACTCATGCGGCATCGAGCCGATTTGCAACAGGACCATCAGGTTGCCAACGCGCAGCTTCTTGACCGCCGCCATCAACTGGTCGCGCACGGAGGCCGGGCTGCCCGCGATCACGAACTGGTTATCGACAAAGTCGCGATACTTCCAGTTCGGAATCTTCTGCATGAGGTCGAACTGCATCGGGTTCAGGTTCTTCACGCTGTTGGCGAGACTGCGATAGTCCTGGTTGCCCGGAATTAACTGGAATTCAGCCGGAATATGCAGGCATTTGTCGTAGAAGTAACGGATGTGCGGGTAGTATTCCTCTTCGGCCTTGGCGTCGGTCTCGGAAACCACGACCAACTGCAAAAAGCCGGCGCGGTACGGATTCGTCTCAAGCCCGCTCTTGTCGACGAACTCCCAGAAGCCGTCCATCACGCGCTTGCCGAGGTTGTTACCGTAATAGCTCAGAAAGCAGTAGCAATGGTTGTGCTTGGCGGAAAAATCCCAGGTGCTGAGGCTGCCGCTGCCGGGCACCCATACGGGCGGATGCGGTTTCTGGATCGGACGCGGCCACAGGTTGACCATCGGCAATTTGAAGTACTTGCCGTTCCACGCGAAAATCTCCTTCGATGTCCACGCCTTGATAATGAGGTCGTGGGCCTCGTAGTAACGCTCGCGCTGTTCGATCGGCGGAATGCCGTAACATAGGTTCACGTCCATCGGCGTGCCGAGCGGCATCCCGGCGACCAACCGCCCGCCGCTGATACAGTCGAGCATGCCGTACTCTTCTGCGACGCGGATGGGCGGGCTGGTGGTGGGCAGCGTCGCGCCCATCTGGACCACGGCGCAATTGAGGCCGTTAGTCGCGCGCGCGAGCGCCGATCCCATCAGGTTCGGACTCGGCATGAAGCCGTAGGCATTTTGATGATGTTCGTTGACGCAGATGCCGTCCATGCCGGACTTGGCGGCATAGGTCAGTTCGTCGAGCGTCCAATTGTAAAACTGGCCCACGCGTTCGGCGTTGGCGAGTTCGCCAAACGGCGGGTCGACCCACACCGAATGGTAACGCTCCTGGAAATCGTTGGGGAGTTCCCGATACGGCATCAGGTGAAACATCGAAATCTTCATATCGCAGGCCTCCTGAGCGGACGTGCCAGGCGCGCGGCGGACCCGCGTGTCGCGGCCAGCCACCCGCCGGCTCATGACGGCGCCGGGCGGGGGCGCGGCGGTCGCGTGCCTGACTTCCCGATAAATTACTTAGCTAGCTTTGGCCATCGCGCGCAACCGCGCCGCGCCAATTAGATCGGCTATCTCACCGTAAATGACCATTTATATTGCCGTCCGGCGGCGGTTATCGCGACGGTATAGCTGCCGGGCACGAGCGGTGCGCGCGGCACCACCACCACGGCGCCGAAGGTCCGCAGTAAGCCCCGGGCGCGGGTTTGCGCTGATGCGTCGGGGTTGACGTAGGTAGCCGCGGTGTAACCACAGGCCTCTATCTCAGCGGGCGCCGTCCCCTCCAATGTGAGGGTGTAGGCGGAGAGCCTCGGATCGATCTGCACGCCAAGCTCCAATGTAATCGGAAGCCCGCTCGGCGATTCATAACCGGGACAGGGCGCAGCCGGGTCGGGCCATTCGCCTTCGACCTGGCGCAGCGTGGTCACCGCCTTGTCGGCGGGAAATTCGATGGGTGTGACGAATGGCGGCGCTGTGAACGGCGGCTGAGCGGAGTCGCTCAGCACGTTCAGAACGGCGCTGCAAACGCCTTGCGAACAGTATTCGCCATAACCGACCTGACGCAGCCATGGATTGAGTATCCACATGCGATGGAACGGGCCGGTCATCCACGAGTCTATCGCCCATGACGGCGAGCCGGGTCTGAAATCCGGCGGCCCTACGAGGAAATTTACATCGGCGGCGGCCGCAGCGGCTTTTCCCGCGGACGTGTAATACGGCTTGGCGGGATCCTCGGTATGCATCACGGCACCGAGGTTCACATCGCGCTTGAGCACCGGCAGATAATTTAGAATCAGATAGCGCGCGTGATTCTCGGCGCCGGTCTTGAGCGACGGATCGATCGTTACGGCATCGAGATGCGCCGTTTGGCGATAGCGGTTTATCGCCGCCAGCCATCCAGGCGCGGTTCCCGGCACTTCCACGGATGGAGGGTTGGCGATCCAAGCGGCGGAGGTCGCGGCTGCCGCCGGCGAGAGCGGCGGCGCTCCATCGTGTGCAACCGCGGGGTTTAGTCGCTTGCGCTCAGCGGTGCGGCGCACCGGCGATCGGGCGGCACCTGCCGCCGTGCTGACGCTCCCGGATGACACGGGCGGCGCTGTGGAGGCACGTGCCGAGAGGGAGGGCGCGGCGTGTGGCGTCGGCTGCGCCGCATCCTCGGCGGCGGTCTCCATGCGGCTGAAGTTCACCACGTAGTCGGTGAAGATGAAGCCGATGGCGAAGAGCAAGCCGGCGCCGACTATCGCCGCCGCGATTGCGGTGGCGCGCCGGCGCCGTTTCGCGCGGCGCGAACGCATCGCGCCGGGACCCGGTATTTGGCGCGCAACGACGACGGTACGCACCGGCATCGCGCTGTGCATGGCAGGGCTGGCCGCCTTGGCAGCGGCCAGCCCTGCCGTTGACGACTCGGCCGACGCAACCCCAGCCATTGCCTGCGGAGGGTCGCCGATCGCGCCGACCCCCGCGACCCTATAGCTAGCCGCGCCGAACTTTATCTCGTCACCGTTACTGAGTACCGCCGAGCCAACTACGCGCCGCCCGTTGACGAACGTCCCATTGGCCGAGTTCATATCCGTCAGCCGAAAGGCGCCCGCGTGTGCCCACATCACGGCATGACGGCGCGACACCGTGGCCTCGTCGATGACGAGGTCGTTGCCGGTTTCGCTGCCAATCCTGATTTCGCTCTTGACCAGGGCAAACTCGCGCGGCTTGGCACCGCTGATCTCGATCAGCCGCGGAGTGTCAGACACGTCCACACTCGCCTGTACGATCCATCGTTAGACAGGCCTCCAAGTGGCGAGTTTGGTTGGACGCCGGTCTTCTGGCAAGCGAGTTCAGAGACCGCGGCGTGGCCCAGTGCGGTGCCGGTCGGCGCCAAGGGCGCGCAGAATCTCGCGCGCAGAGTCTCGATAGTCGGAGCGTGCGAATGATCAGTTTGCTCGTTTTGCGTTATCCCGCGTCAGATGCGGTGCCGCGTGACGGATCTTCGCAAAGCTAGCGTCGCGAGACCGAAATCGTCCGATCCACGCTTCATGTGCCCGCGTCGCCGATGCCAAATGCGGGCAGGTGGCAGGTGTCAGTCGAATTGCCAATGCCCGCGCAAAAAGTACTTCGAGCGCTGAATTATCGGCAACACGCGCCGGCAGGTTGCGTTATCGGGGCTGGCCAGAGGCTCGTCCGCCTCGCGCCCCAACTCGTCGATTACCGCCCGCCCCGAAGCTGCCAGCGCTTGCAGGTCGTAACCGCCCTCCAACGCTACCACCAGTTTGCCCCCGCAACATTCAGCCGCCAGCCGTTTCATCCGCCGCGCCATGGCGGTAAAGCCCTGTTCCGTCACCTGCATGGTTCCCAGCGGGTCGCGGTAATGGCAATCGAAACCCGCGGAGACCAGCACGAACTCCGGCCTGAATTGCCGCGCGACCGGCATAAACAGGTCGTCGAAGATCCGCAGGTATTCGTCATCGCCAAACATCGCCGGCATCGGCGCGTTCACCGTGTAGCCGGCACCCGCATCGGCTCCAATTTCGTCGAGTGCACCGGTGCCCGGGTAGAAGGGGTACTGGTGCGTCGACATATAGAGGACCTCCGGCGACTGGTAAAAGATTTCCTGCGTGCCGTTGCCGTGATGGACATCCCAATCGACCACCAGCACGCGCTTGAGCCCGCGCATCCGCACCAGCGATGCCGCGGCGATCGCGACGTTGTTGAAAAAGCAGAAGCCCATCGCGTGGCTGGCGGCCGCGTGATGGCCGGGAGGACGCACGATCGCGAAGCCGTTTTGGGCGTCGCCATCCAATACCGCCTCGACCGCCGTCAGCACGCCGCCCACCGCCAGCACGGCGGTCGTCCAGGTTTCGGGCGAAGTATGGGTGTCGGGGTCAAAGTTATAGCGCTCCATCGTGGTAGTGCGTTCGACCTCGGCGATATAGTCGCGGCGGTGGCATAGCCCAATCTCGTCGGTTGACGCCGCTCGCGGCGCATAGCGACGGAGTCCGGGGCGGGTGAGCCGCTCGGCCATTTCGATCATCACAGCGACCCGCTCGGGACGTTCGGGATGGACGCGGCCGGCGAAATGCCGGAGGTAACGGCGGTCGCTGATGAGTGCGGTCGTGTTCATCGTTGACACCTTTGGCCGCAAACATAATCATTGGTATGCTGCCGGGGAGGCATCCACTGCGCCGCCGGCGATGCGGAAGATTTCCCGACTGGACGTTGCCGCTTGGGCATATTCGAAATATTCATCTTCTTGATCGTTGTGCTGATCGTGGTTCCGCCGGAGCACCTGCCCCAGATCATGCGTACGACCGGTAAGCTGCTGCGCGAATTACGCCTGGCCAGCAACACCGTGATGCGCGAACTGAGCGGCGCCCTCGACGAACCGCCGCCGTATCTGAACCAGCGCCCGCCGGATACGCCCACAGCGAGCGCGCAAACACCAGCGGTCTCGGCCGAATCGGCTGAAGAAGTGCGTCCCCAGCCTCCGGCGCAAACATAACCCGCCCGACCTTACTGTGGCCAGCGACGACTTCACCCAATCCGCCGGCGTCCCGCAAAGCGGGCGCGACTCGCGGATGCCCATTCTCGACCATCTGCAGGAACTGCGGATGCGGTTGATCCATTGCGTTATCGCGATTGCGCTCGGGTTCCTCCTCGCCTACGCGATTGACGATTGGTTGTTCGCGATGCTGACGTGGCCGCTGCGCGAGGCCTCAAATAACAAGGTACTCCTTATCGGGACGGGAGTCGGCGAGGCGTTTTTCACGAAGATCAAGGTGGCGCTCGTCGCCGGCGTGTTCGTCGCCAGCCCGGTGATATTTCTGGAGGTCTGGAAATTCGTCGCGCCCGGCCTGTACGAGACGGAAAAGCGGATGGCCAAACCCTTCGTCGCCCTCGCCACAGTGTTCTTCGTGATGGGCGGATATTTCTGCTGGGCGGTGGTTTTCAGGATTGGCTACACCTTCTTCTTGAGCGAGTACGCCTCCATCGGCGTGACGCCGACCATACGGATAAGCGAGTACCTGGCCTTTTCGGCGAAATTGCTGCTGGCCTTCGCGATCACGTTCGAAATGCCAATTTTCGCGTTCTTCTTCACGCGGCTGGGCATCCTTGACCATCGGATGATGCTGAAATACTTCCGCTACGCCTTTCTCGGCATCTTCGTGATTGCGGTGGCGCTGACGCCGCCCGACATGGTTTCGCCATTTTTGCTCGCGATACCGCTGTTGGCGCTGTACGGACTCAGCATCGGCGTTTCCTACATGTTCCGTAATCGCGCGGTAGCGCCGGCGGACACCGCCGCCGAGGGCCCGCAAACACTTTAGCCGGAGCGACGCTGTTATGGCTGCGGCGCGCCGCGGAGAGGCATCAGTATGGTAGTCCTGAAAGATTCACCCATGGCCACCGGCGCTCCCGGAATTCCGCCGCGTTGGACCCACAGCGCCAAGGACGTTATCGGCACCGCCTACTCCACCTCGAGCCATATCTGGTACACGATTTCGCGAGGAGTGCTGAGCGAGATCTACTTTCCCACACTGGATCACCCACAGG
>JBOHWJ010000120.1:0-4219 GCA_050736495.1 Binataceae bacterium (SeqCode)
GTCTATTCCACCTATCTCGGCGGAAGCAACGTCGACATCGCAACCGGCGCGGCGGTTGACGCGGCGGGAAACGCATTCATCGCCGGGATGACCAACTCGATCGATTTTCCGACGATGCCCTCGAGCAGCACGTCGCTCGCTGGCGGCTTCGATGCTTTTGTCGCCGAACTCAACCCGAACGGAAACGGCCTCATCTACTCAAGCTACCTCGGTGGCGCGAAAGATGACATCGGCTACGGAATTGCGGTCGAGCCGCACGGCCGCGCGTACGTGGTAGGAGAGACATTCTCAACCGACTTTCCGACTACCGCATCGGCGTACCAGCCAGACAATCCCGGCAACGGTGAGATAGGCGAAGGGTTTCTCACACGGATTGAGCCGCCTTCGACACCGGGCGGCGCTTCGGCGGTAGTTTACTCAACCTATTTCGGAGGTCCATCTCCGAACGGCGCCGCGTCGCTGGTCGGAGACGCGATTGGCGGTCCGAGCGGCAACATTTACGTGGTTGGCGGCGGCGGCGGCGGCGTGTTGACTACTACGGGCCAACCGTTCGCGGGCACGTTCGACGCGATCGTTGCGGACTTCGATACTACTCAACAAGGATCATCGTCGCTGTTCTTTTCCGAGTTCATCGGTGGCAGCGGGTTTGATTCCGGATCGGCGATAGCCACCGAGGCGGGGTGCACTGTAAACTGTCCCGCCTTTGTCACAGGTTACACCTTTTCGGCTGACCTCAATGCGACCCAGCTCGGGGCGCAGCCACGGCCGGGCGGCCTTGAGGATGGATTCATCGCCGAGGTCGATCCTCACGGCGGTCTGAACTATTTAACCTACGTCGGCGGCAGCGGCTTCGACGAGCCGTCCGGAATCGCGGTGGACTCGTCAGGCGATGCTATCGCGGCTGGCGTGACTTTCCATCCAGGGGACTTTCCCTCCCAGAATGCGGTGCAGGGAGCGACGAAGCCCGCCGGCGCTTTGTTCATAAGTTCGGATGGCGGGGCCAGTTTCGCGGCCGGTGGATTGGCCGGGACGGCGGCGGGTTCAATCAGCGGCAACGGGCTCGCGATCGACAACTCGGTCTCGCCCGCCATCATCTATGCGGGATCCGCTAGCCACGGACTGTGGATCAGCAGCGACGGCGGCGCGACCTTTTTGCAGTACCAAATGGCTGGCGCACCAATCTCGGCCGTCAGCGTCGAACCAACGATAAGCAACGGCCCACATCCGGTCTATCTTGCCAGTGGCGGCAAGCTATACCTGAGCGCGGACGGTAGCAGCAATTTTGTCCAACTCGGCAGTTTTCCATATCCAGGGCCGGTACATGTGTATTTCGTCGCGGCCGACGAATACGGCATCTTCAACAGCGGAACCAACCCCAGCTTTTACGTCTTCGCCGGTACCGACCATGGTTTTTTTCAAAGCAGTGACGGCGGAATGACCTTTGCTGCCGCCGCCGGCTTGACCACCGGCAACCAGGTCACACAGGTCTTTGCGGGGGTGCGTGACACTTCCACCGGGGTGTTTTACATCGGCACCGACAAGGGCGTATTCGTGAGCTCCGACAGCGGCGTCACGTTCAGTTCGACCAACCTAAACTTTGCGGCGGTGGTCTCGATGGCGGTGGACACGACCACTACGCCGCCGACCATCTATGCGGGCACCTATGGCGACGGCGTTATCGCGAGCAACGATAATTACAACAATGTTCTTACGTTCGGCGCGACCGCGCCATCCGCGAGGCTCAGCTACGTCGCCGTCGACGACGAAACGTCGGACCCGGCGACGGTTTACGTTGGCGTCGGCGACGATATCGATACCGGCAGCGTCTGGAAGAGCACCGATGCGGGTCAGTCATACGTTAGGCTCGGCACCAGCAATTTCCATCCGCCGTGCTGTATTTTTCCGCTCGCGGTCAACAACGGTACGCTCTTTGCCGCAAATTTCGAGGAGGCCGACGCTTTCGTCGTCAAACTCAACTCCACCGGGTCGGCCATGCTTTTGGCTAGCAATCTTGGCGGTACCAACCATGACCGGGCGTCAGGCGTAGCCGTCGACGGCGCGGGCAACGCCTACATTGGCGGGCTCACTTATTCTTCCAATTTTCCCGTGGCCAACGCACCGCAGGAAACTCTCGGCGTGAATGGACAGGGTATGGTGAATGGCTTCGTTGCCAAGATCGGCTTTACGAGCCAAGCCATCATCAAGGTTCCCAAAGGGCTGATGTTTCGCCGCCAGCCGCTGCGTAACGCGGGCAGGCCGGAGACCGTGATTATCACTAACAAGAGCAAGACCGTGCCGCTCGCGCTCGGGTACATCGCGCTGTCAGGCGCCGATGCGGGCGATTTTCAGATTACGAGCGGAGTGCCAATTGCACCGGCTAAATCGAGCCGCAAAGCCATCACGGCATGTGGTTCAACGCTTCCGGCGGCTGGCAAGTGTTCCATCACGATGGTCTTCACGCCGTTTGGACTTGGAACACGTGCCGCCACACTGGTCGTGCCAAGCAATGCGAGCAACGGCACCCAGGCGATCGTGCTCAAGGGCGTCGGCTTCGAACCGAGGCACAGACCTTGAATGTCAGCCGCTCGCGCGTCCTACTGAGGCATTTGCTGAAATGGTAGCAGTCGGCCCCGAAGGACTTCCTGGCGTATAGTCTGTCGATCCACAAGTATGAGGCAAGGTGGGCTCTCGTTACCCGGGAGATGTTGCCACCTCGCCGCCGCATCTTGGGTGAGTGCCGGAAAATCTCAGACCGCGCTGAGGTCGAAGAACGCATTAGTTGTCTGCCGATCGCGTCCCAATGTGTCGAGGTGTACTCATCGCGGCTCGGCTATTGTTGCTCCAGGATCATTTCCTCAACCTCTCGCAAGCGATCCTTGCCAAAGAAGATCTCATCACCGACGAAGAAAGTTGGAGACCCGAACGTGCCGCGCTCAACCGACCGCTTCGTGTTCTCGAGGAGCTGATCCTTGATCTCCGAAGTCTGGATCAGATCAAAGAATCGATCACTTTCCAGTCCAGATTCCTCCAGCGCCGCACGTAACACATTCCGATCGTCCATTTTCTTGGGTTCCGCCCACATATGCCGATACATCTCGTCGACGTAACGTTCAAACACACTGAGTGATCGGGCGGCGATGGCGCCGCGCATCAGCACCAAGGTGTTCACGGGGAAAAAGGGATTGGGCTTGAATCGGGTAATCCCGTGCCGGCGTACGAAACGGTTGGTCTCGAGTCGCTCGTATTCGGGTTTGTTCTTGATGCCGGCCAGACTTTCGGCGGGCGAACGATTGTTCGTCAGCTTGAAGACGCCGCCCAGCAGAATCGGCACGTACTCGAATTTGACCCCGGTGCGTTTTTCGATCTCAGGTATGACCAGGTGGCTGAGATAAGCGTTGGGGCTGCCGAGATCGAAATGAAACTCCACTATACCCACGACGTCACCATTTCTCTCCGAAAGGGCGGATTTCCTGCTCGAACGTCCAGGCGTCCGCCGGCTGTTGGTAAAGTTGCCAATATGCCTCCGCGACCGACGCGGGCCTCATAAGACGGCCAGGATCAAGATTGCTTACGGCTTCCTCGCCCTCACTCTCTTTGATTCGGTCGCGCACCCACGCGGTGTCCACTCCGGCATCGATCACGAGATGGGCGACGTGGATATTTTTTGGTCCGAGCTCGCGCGCGGCGCTCTGGGCGATCGCGCGCAGGCCAAATTTCGCACTGGCAAACGCCGCATAGCCGATACCACCACGCAGACTCGCAGTGGCGCCAGTGAAGAAAATGCAGCCGCGGCCGTGCGGAAGCATATGGCGGGCAGCTTCTCGCGCGGTCAGAAATCCGGAATAACAAGCCATCTCCCACACCTTGCGAAACACCCGTTCGGTTGTCTCAAGCAGTGGGAAGTTGACGTTGGCTCCGATATTGAAGATGCAGACCTCCAGCGGGGCGCACTGGTCGGCCTCTTGCAAAAAGCCACTGATATCATCTTCCTTGCGCGCGTCGAGCGACCGCGCCGAGATCCGTCCCCCCTGAGCCTGGACGTCCGCCACCAACTGCGCAAGTTTGTCCCCATTGCGCCGTCCAGCGAAGACCGTAAAGCCCTCAGCGGCAAATTTTTTCGCGATAGCGGCGCCGATGTAATCGCCGGCGCCGATCACCGCGGCCGACGCATCCTTGGATTTCACAGCTAAAGTCCCTCCCGCGTCCCTTTGTCCGAAAC
>JBOHWJ010000121.1:0-3141 GCA_050736495.1 Binataceae bacterium (SeqCode)
GCGCGGGACTGCGAGCAGGATCAGGTACATAACTCCGAAGCCAGCGATCATCCATGCCGGCAGCCGGATGCTGACAGGCCATAGACGGCGGGCTGGTCTGAAGTTTTGCAAAGCCGGCCGGATCAGGGCCTCATAATCAATCTCTTGCAACTTACCCATCTCCATTGAGTTCCTATTCCGCAAGCGCCTTCTTGATGGAGGCACAGGTGCGGTGCACCCGCGCCTTGGGGGTTCCGATACTCGTGCTCGTACGCCGGGAAGCCTCGTCGAAGGTCAGGCCCTCAACCTTCATCATGACGAAGGCTTCGCTCTGGAATTGCGGAAGCCGCCGGAGCAAATCTCGCAGCTTCACCACGAGCTGCCCCTGGCATGTTGCCGAAGCTTCCGGCGCATAACTCAACGTTTCGCGGTTCGCGCGCAGCAGGTAGCGGTGAAAATGCCTTGTGCTGACGTGTTGCGCTATCGCGAATAGCCACGGCTCCAAGGGGCGGTGAGCCGAGTAGGTATGCCGGGATTCGTAAATCTGGAGCAGCGTTTCCTGGCAGACATCCTCGAGTTCATTGGTATCAGCGACACGCCGGTGCAGAAATGCCGCCAATACCGGACCGATTTCGTTGACCAAGGCGCGGAACGCCTCCCGGTCCTCTTTCGAGCGTTCCATCAACCGCGCCCATCGTTCGTTGCGCACGCGTTGATCGATCTGGTGGTGTATAAATGTTACGCGCCGCGCCGGCTTCGTGGCGAATAGCGTCAATCGAACGGGAATCGCGTTGCGCTGTCAACATGGGGTTTACCGTGGGCGCTTAAATTTTTTAGCCACCTGCAACTTCCGGCTGGCTGCGACACAATAACAATTAGAGGGTCAATTTAACTTGGAAAGGCCAATCGTTGCCTGAAAACACTGCCACTGCGTTGCAGCGTTCGGGCCGTACTCTGGCTCAACGGGGCATCGTTCCGTATGTTTGAGCATTCGACCAGCGCTGCTGATTCGCCAGATGACGACTGCGTTTCCGAGGCCTCCGAAGTGGTCGAGCGGGTAGCCCAGGCGACTTCGATAAAACACGCCGCTTACGATTGTCCGTGGCTCCGGCATGGATACGTAATGCAGTTCCGGGAAGTGGAGCAGGCAGTACTGGATGAGATACCCCGCTGCGGCCATGCCTCATTGGAGGGAGTGAGGATTCTCGATATCGGATGTGGTGTGGGTGGCTGGATTCGCGAGTTGATCAAGTGGGGCGCGGACCCCGGCTTGATTTACGGAATTGATACGATTGCGGAAAGAATTGAGCACGCGCGCCGCCTGTCGCCCGCGAGCGTCAACCTCACATGCGGAAACGCCGCGTGCCTCGCTTTCCCGGACGAATTCTTCGATCTGGTAATGCTCTTTCAATCAATGTGCCTGATGTCGGATCGGATGAGGCAAAGCGTTGCCGCGCAAGCGTTGCGGGTGCTGAAGCCGGACGGCGCCATCCTATGGTATGACTACAGGTATCAGCGCCGCGGCTAGGTGGCTTGGTTCGTCCGATCAAGAGGCACCAAATCAAGCAGTTGTTCCCAGATTGTGAATTTCGCCTAAGAAACATTCATCCGCTTCCGCCGCTCGCGCGCAGGCTGGCCGAAGTGTGGCGGCCGGCGTGGAAGATACTCAACCTTTGCCCGCCCATACGCACCAGCTACATTGGTTCGATCAGGAAACTGCCGGTGCGCTAAGCTGATGCGCAGGCGGCACGCCAGTGATCGGATTACCTGATGTCGGCGCCACCAGCCGCCAAACATGCGGCGACTGCACTTGCAACAAATGCGGCGCTGCCGGGGCGGCTGTCGTCGATCACCGCTCGGTCATTGCTCTTCCGAGCCCGGTGAAAAGACGCGCCCAACCATCGTTGCTCGAATGGTGATTACGACCAACGCCTACATGGGAATCCTGGTTGCGCTCGCAGCGGAGCGAGTGTTCGAACTGGTTTGGTCCAGGCGCAACGCACGGCGTCTCCTCAGCATGAGCGCGGTTGAGATTGGTAACGCTCACTTTCCGGCGATGGTCATGTTTCACACGGCATTTATTGGCGCCGCCGCCGCGGAGGCAGTCTGGCTGGATCGGCCTTTTCCAGGCATTCTTGGATGGGCCGCATTGTGTGGTGCGATTGCCGCACAAGCACTTCGATACTGGAGCGTCGCCACGTTGGGAATTAGATGGAATACGAGAATAATCGTGCTTCCCGATGTGGCTCCAGTGACGCGAGGGCCGTACCGTTTCATGCGTCATCCGAACTATCTTGCGGTAGTCGTGGAACTTGCCTGCATTCCGCTGATCCATGGCTGCTGGATGACTGCAATCGTCTTTTCGGCCGGAAACGCCGTACTGTTGCGCGTGAGGATCAGGGCTGAAGAGAAGGCTCTTGGGGCGGTCTATGCCCGAACTCTAGGTGCGAAGCCGCGTTTCTTTCGTAGCCCGCGAGGCCCTTCTGAGCGCAGCGCGTAACGCGCGGCGCCGGGAATACCCACGAAGCGGTCGCGAGACTCCCGGCGCTTATCAATGCCCGTTCGCTCAATGCAGTTTGCGCGCGATTTGCCCATAGGTATCGAGCATCGGCAGTACTTTATCAGCCTTGGCCGGCGGCAGTCCGAAGATCAGTTGCGAGAACCCCCAATCGACCAACTGTTTCGCCACGTCTTCCCGGGGTGGCACGCCGAAGACGCCGAGTTGCATTGAGTCGAAGCGCCGGCCGGCGCGATCGGCGGCCTCGCGCAACGCCTTGACGCCGTTGGCAAGCTCATTGCCCTTGCGATTTATCGGCAACCAGCCGTCGCAAAAATCGACCACCCGCTCATGGCAGCGTTTGGCCTGGGAGCCGAGCAGCACTGGCGGTCCGCCGGGCTGGATCGGCTTGGGCCAACTCCACATCGGGTCGAAGTTGACGAATTCGCCGTGGAACTCGGCGACCTCTTTCGACCATATTTCCTTCATCGCCAGCACGCGCTCGCGCAGCACTTTCCAGCGCCGCTTGAACGGCGTTCCATGATCCGCCATTTCCTCGTCGTTCCAGCCGCCGCCGATCCCGAGAATTACGCGGCCGCTCGAAAGAACGTCGAGTGAGGCGACTTCCTTGGCCAGCGTTATCGGATCGCGCTCGATCACGAGGC
>JBOHWJ010000122.1:0-2680 GCA_050736495.1 Binataceae bacterium (SeqCode)
TCCTAATTGTCGTGCCAGTATTAATTCTAAATTGCGCGGAGAGCTCGGCGGGCGACTGTGGTTGGGTGCTCGGCTTGCTGTTCGTGCTGGCGTGGGCGCTGGCCGAAAGGTATCGGCTGGAGACGAACGTGCGCAAGCATGAGGCGCGGCAGGCGAATCTGGCGCGGATGCCGCGTGCGATGGCGGCGTTGCTGTCCTAGCGGTTTGGCGGATAGTTGGCCGCGACAGGCCTGGACACTAATTCACGTCGAGGAGTGGGTATGCAGCAGGGTTTGTGGATGGGCTTCGCACGATCGGCCGAGCGCTTTGCACAACGGCCTGCGTTAACCGTTGAAGGGCGCACTTTCCTCTACGAAGAACTGCGCGAGTCCGCCTGTCGTATAGCGGCGACTCTGCAACGGCGCTCTGAATTCTTGATGTCGCGTCTCACTGCGGTATTCGCCTACCGCAGCTATACCGCATTTAGCGGGGTTCTGGGTTCGCTTCTCGCTGGTAATGCTTATGTGCCACTGAACCGGACCCTCCCTGTCGAACGAACAAAGTTGATGTTGGAGCGCTCCGACGCCCGTTCGATCATAGTCGACCTGGGCTGTCTGCCGCAGTTGGGGACGCTCTTGGAGGCCATCAGCAAGCCGCTGTTCGTCGTATTGCCCGATTTGGACGCAGTTGAAAGCTTCCGAAGTCAATGGCCCGCGCATACATTCGTTGGACGGGAAGATCTCGAGCCGGCGGTCCACTGGCGGGAGCCAGCCGCCGATCCGAATGCGCTCGCCTATCTGCTGTTCACCTCCGGTAGTACTGGTGTTCCCAAGGGGGTGATGGTTGCCCATCGCAACGCACTCGCGTTTGTGAAATGCATGGGCGATCGCTTCGAGATCAACGAGCATGATCGCATGTCCAACATGATCGAGATGACGTTCGACCCGTCGGTGTTCGACATGTTTGTCTGCTGGGATCGTGGAGCCTCTCTTTGTTGTCCTTCCCAGAAAACGCTGATCAAGCCAGGCAAATTCATTCACGATATGCAATTGACTATCTGGTCCGCGGTACCTTCGACGGCGATTCTCATGAAGAAATGGGGGATGTTGAAGCCAGGCCACTATCCTTCGCTGCGCGTCAGCCTGTTCCAGGGTGAACCGTTCCCGGTGGCTGTGGCCACGGCGTGGGCCGAGGCTGCTCCGAACTCCATTCTGGAAAACCATTACGGTCCGACTGAGCTTACCGTTAACTGCACCTACTATCGGTGGGATTCTATCCGTGGTCCGCAAGAAGCGGAACTGGGAATCGTTCCAATCGGTTATCCCACGCCGGGCATGAATGTGCTGGTGGTTGATGAAACTCTGAAGGAGGTCCAGCCAGGGGAAGTTGGAGAGCTCTTGATGAGGGGGCCCCAAATGTCGCTGGGCTACTGGCGCGATGCGGACAAAACCGCGGCGGCCTTCGTCACTCCACCCGGTGCGAAAGAAGTCTATTATCGCACCGGCGATCGCGTGCGGCGTCCCGTTGGGAAGGCTCCATTGCCGCACCTGGGCCGCGTCGATTTTCAGATCAAGATAATGGGCCGCCGGGTTGAACTTGGCGAAATCGAGGAGGTCGTTCGGATCGCATGTGGCAACGACGGGGTGGTGGCTGTCGGTTGGCCACCGACTTCGACTGGTTACGCCGGCGTAGAGGTATTCATAGAGGGGGAGGCAACAGGGCAGGAGACACTGCGCCGCATCGCGTCGTCCAAGATGCCGGAATACATGGTACCAAAGAGGTTTCATTTCATGTCCAGTCTGCCGCGCAATGTGAATAACAAGTTTGACCGCCGGGCGATGCTGACACTCTTGGAACAAGGCTTATGAGCATGATTACTCCAGGCAATGTCCGAACATATTTGAGGGCATACGTGGAGCGAATATTGGCCGCGCAGGGCCAGGATACACCGGCGGATTTGTCCGACGACTGCGACCTTCTGCTCTCAGGAGTACTTGATTCGCTGGGTCTGCTGGAACTGATAACCGCAATCCAGGAACACTACGGAAGCGCGATCGACTTCGAGGCGCTGGATCCCGAGCGCATGACCATAGTTGGACCGCTGTGCAACTTCGTGGCGGCGCAACTCGCGGAGCACCATTAGATCGAGTATGCACGGCAGATCGAGTATGAACGCCTTTCACCGCCCTGCGTCGTCGTCGTCGCCCGAAGGTTTCATACCTGGATCGGTGCCTTGGGTCTTGGCGGCGGGCAGCCCCTACTATCCGGCGCTATTCGGCGGGCAAGAATCGGCGGCTCGAGCGCTGGACCGTTGGATGAGACGGCCATCCTCTGAGATATCAATCCTCCGCAGCCGGATTCTCATGTGTGGTTCGGACGTTGCCGGGGGATTCATAGCGCTGGGCGGCGCCGAACTGAAATTGGCCCGGAAGGCTGATGCCGTTGCTTTGCCAGGAACCGTCCCCGCGGATGAGTTGCGAGCTATGATGCAACGTATGGCCAACGGGGCGAATCTTTTCTCTCCAGTCGCTGAAGATGAATACTATCTCAGCAAGCTGGGTTTGAATGGGCAGTTCCGCGGACGGGGTCTCAGTTCCGGTTTGATCGAGCGGTATTTGGAAGAGGGAATGAAGCGTGGCTACAGTCGCTACTGTCTGGAAGTCCGCAGCAATAACGAACCGGCGATCCGCTTATATAGATC
>JBOHWJ010000123.1:0-2856 GCA_050736495.1 Binataceae bacterium (SeqCode)
CGATCGAATCGCGCGGCGGTTGCGCGATGGCCGACTACGCGCGGACGCGCCACGCGATTTTGGTGCGCCTCCTCGACAAACGCCGCCATCCCACACGCATGGTCGACATGGCCATGCGTATAGATCGCCGTATTGATGCGGTCGGGTGCGAAGCGACGCACCAGCGCCACGGTCTCAGCCTGGTTGAAATACGCGCCGGTATCGACCAGCACCAGCCCCTCTTCAGTCTTGACCGCGACGACGTTGGCGAACCATCGGTAAAAGACGACGTCGGCGGCGACTTCCTCGAAATCGCCGGTCGCCGCCAGCGGATGCTGCGTCACCACGGTGATTTCGCCGTTCCAGAATTTCTCGGCTTGTTCTCTGATTATACCCATCGGATTCCAGCTTGCGGCAAATTATCCGCTCGCGCCCGCGCCGATGGCAAACGGGCGCCATCCCGATGCCGGCGAGACAATATGCTCGCTGTAAGCACAGCCGCGAGGTTGCGGCCGCGGCGATGGCGTATCTCGCCCTTGCCGCCTGCTCCAGCTAATCTTTCTTCCTGACTCGAATGACGGAAGAAACGGGATAGCCGAATTATGGAGCAGGCAGGAAGCCTTTCACCCCAAGGCAGCGCCGCACCCGGATTGTTCACTATCTGGATGCAGGCGAGCCGCGCATGGACGCTCGGAATGCCCTTCATGTCGATCACGGTCGGCACCTTTGCCGCCGTCTATCACGGCCATTTCGTGCTGGCACGCTATATCGCCGCGGCAATCGCCGCGATGGCGCTGCAGGCCGGCGCCAACATGATCAACGACTACTATGATTTTGTCAGCGGCACCGATTCGGCCGACTGGCAATCGCCGGAAAATTTCGGCCCCGGCCTAGTCATTCAGCGCGGTTATCTGCAAGCCGGCCACGTCTGGACCGGCGGTATGATCGCGTTGGTGGCCGGCTCGGTGCTCGGCCTCGGTCTCGCCTATGTATGCGGATGGCCGATCCTCGTACTCGGCCTCATCGGCGTATTCGGCGCCTATTTCTATACCGGTGCGCCGTTTCAACTCGCCTATCGCGGTCTCGGCGATCTGATGGTGTTCGCGCTGATGGGTCCGGGCTACGTCCTCGGGGCCTATTACGTGCAGGCGCTCAGCTTCTCATGGCTGGCGATGGTGATCTCGCTCTCGATGGGCCTTCTGTGCTCGGGCGTGCTGCAGGCCAACAACTTGCGCGACATCGACAACGACAGCCGCCATGGCAAACGCACCATGGCCGTCATCATCGGGCGCCGCTCCGCTATCGCCGAGCTGTTTCTTTCCGACTTTTGCGCCTATCTCGCGACGATCGCTGGCGTTGCCGTCGGTCTCATCCCATGGCCGGGGCTGGCCGTGCTGATTACAATGCCGCGCGCGCTGCGGGAATTGCGCTTGGTCTCCGACGGCGCCGATGCCGAGAGCCATAACCGTGCCATGAATCTGTCGGGCCAACTGCAATTTGAGTTTGGCCTGATACTGGTGATCGCGTTTCTAGTCGCACGCTTCTTCGGCTGGTAGCACGCGCCAGCACCACACGTACCCGAATGCCCTCTCTGACCCGGCCGTGGCGGCGAAGGATTGGCGCAAAAGGAGCGCACGCGGATACGCCTCGCACCTTAATTTGATGCCGCAGCCTAGCCGTTTTCACCGGCACCCCTGCGACTCTGATTAGTGCAGCGGCGTTGAATTAGCCCTCAAGATTTTCCAAACAGCGCAAATATCTGTTAATAGGCGTTGCATCGACATCGCGGGGGGACTTTATGCTGGGTTCGAGCTCGCGCCACGGCTCTGACGTCCTATCGACCGACAAGGACCTGCAGAAGTTCCTGGGCTGGGTCCAATGGCTCTCAAGTATCGCACTTTTGGCCTTGATTGCTTGCGGAATCTCCGCCGCCTGGCAGCAACCGGCCGGAATCTGGACCTGGCATCAGGCAGTGGAAAGCGGAGTTCGAGTGTTTGGATTGGGCCTGCTGTTTTCGCTTGCGGCGGCGGCCTTTGGCGTCGTTCTCGGGTTCCTGTTCGGTATCCCGCGAACGATCGAAAATACTGGCGGCGTCCGGGCCCAGTCGATCGGAAGAGGGAGGCAAAATCGTCCGGCGACGGACGCGCCAGCCGCGCCGCCGACAAACCCTCCGGCCCCTACGACCAGCCCGCCCGCAACCGTAGAAACCGCTGAGGCATCCGGCATCACGCCGGTCGGAGAATCACGGGTCAATACTAATCTTGAGCAAATTTCTGACTGGCTGACAAAGATTATCGTCGGCATCAGCCTGGCCGAATTTTCGACCATAATGGAATTTCTTCGGGCGCTGGTCGTGAGCGCTAACAGCAATGGTTTTGACTGGAACGAAGGAGGCAAACTGTTCGGCCTCTCGATCATCATGCTGTTTGTTCCCTTCGGTTTCATGGTCGGGTACGTAATCACCCGCACCTATCTGACCCGGATGTTCGTCCACTCCGAGGAAGAGAACCTGCAATAGCGCCGTGCCAATGCGAGATGGCCCGAAATGGCGCGGATTGATTACTGCCGACATAAAAAGTATGATTTTTCTGGGTCTTTTTGAAGATTAACGCGCCGCTCGCGTGCGTGGCGCGAAAGGCACTCGGCTTGTTCACCGGAATCATAGAGGACCTTGGCACCATCGAGAATATCAAGCGCTCATCCAAGGGCGCGTTGCTCACGATCGCGACCGCCCTGCCTACCGCACGCATCAAAATCGGTGACTCCATAGCCGTTAATGGATGCTGCCTTACCGTAATCGAAAAGATCCGCCGTACGATCGCGATGGAAGTCTCGGCCGAATCGCTCCGCTGCACCGTTCTCGGTAAACTCAAACGC
>JBOHWJ010000124.1:0-4594 GCA_050736495.1 Binataceae bacterium (SeqCode)
GGAGGAAGATACCGCGTTGGCCGACGGCATGTTCAACCAGATCGTTAGCGCGACCGCCAAACATCGCCATCTCAGCGTAGACGATATTCGCGCGATCATCGATCGCGCGCCGCTCAGCGCACAGGACGGGCTCAAGGCCCACCTGCTCGACCGGCTCGAGTACGAGGACCAGTTCGACCATCGCGTACGCAACTACCGCGGCGAGCGTCATGAACTGGTCGAGTACCGATCCTACGCGCGGCCGACCATTTTCTCCTCGTTCAGCCGCGCACCCAGGATAGCCGTGATCTACGGCGTCGGCGCGATCGATCGTGGCCAGGGCGGATACGATCCGATCCTTTCGCCCGGCTCAAACGCGATGGGGTCGGATGAGATGGTCAAGGCTTTCAAGGACGCACGGGAGGATTCCGGCGTGCGCGCGGTCGTCCTGCGGGTGAACTCGCCCGGCGGCTCGGTCATCGCCTCGGAATTGATCCGCCGCGCGGCGGAGCTATGCGCTAAGAAGAAGCCCGTAGTGGTCAGCATGTCCGGCTACGCGGCTTCGGGCGGCTATTGGATTTCAACGCCGGCCGCGAAGATTTTTGCTGAACCAGGCACTCTCACCGGCTCAATCGGCGTGCTCGGCGGCAAATTCAACGTAGCGGGCGCAATGAGTGGGCTCGGTATCAACAGCGGCGCGGTCACGCGTGGCGCCAACGCCGAGATGTACGACTCCTTCACCGACTTCACGCCGCGGCAGCAGGATATCTTCCGCAATCGGGTCCTGGGCGATACCTATCAGCGCTTCGTCTCGCTGGTGGCCGCCAGCCGCCATCTGACGGTCCAGCGTGTCGACCAGATAGCGCAGGGCCGCGTATGGACCGGTGAGGAGGCTGCGCAGAACAAACTGGTTGATCAAATCGGCGGCTTCGATGCCGCCCTCAGAGAGGCCAAAGTGCTGTCGAAGATTCCGGCGAGCCAGTCCGTCAAAATCGAGGAGTTGCCGGAGTCACCTGGGTTGCTGGCGACGCTTTTCGGCAGCCAGATTTTGAGCCGGACCGCGGCCGAATGGCGTCCGCCGCGTACCTTCGCGCCGATCTTATGGATGGTGCAGCAGACGCTGCTGCACCGGCGCGTGCTCGGGCAGGTCTATTGCCCGCTGGTGCCCGTGATGTGACCGCCGCACGCCGTGATAAGCGTGCATTCTCATGATAGAGTTATGGTGGAGATTCTCCGACAGGTGACGTGCCATGGACGCACAGCTCGAAACATTCCTCAACACGCTAGGGGAGGCCGAACGCGCAGGCGGCCGCGTACTCCATGAACTTACCGAGCAGGCGCGAGACCTCGATCTCAAGGAATTGCTCAAGAAGGTTGGCCACGACGAAGGCTATTACGCAGGCGAACTCGGCGCGCACGTGCGCCGGCTCGGCGGCTTCCCTTCTAATCAGACCGGGGATTTCGTCGAGAAAGTACGCGCGGTCAATGGTTTCAGGGCTAAGCTCGAACTGCTCAACCGCGGCCAGCGCTGGGTTATCCGCAAGATCGACGAGAGCCTGCCGAATATTGACGACGAACCATTGCGCGCGTTCCTGCGCGTGATGGCCAAGGGTCATCACATCAATATCGGCGCGCTCGAAGACGCCTTGAAAGACGGTCTCGCCTAAGTCCGCTTCGCGTGGCGACTTGCGCCGGACAGTCGCGCACGGAGTCTCGGCGTCGACCATCGCCGCACGTATGACGTGCTAGGCGGAAGTGATGTAGCTGCGCAACGCCTCGAGCTCGTATTGAGCCTCGTGCAGCCGCTGTTTGACGACGTCGCCGATGCTGACGATACCGATCAGAGCCGCATTTTGAACAACCGGCAAATGCCGGATGCGCTGGAGGGTCATCACCTCCATCAGTTGCACGATCAAATCCTCCGGCGAGCACGTCCTGACTTCACGTGTCATCAGCCGCTCGACCGGTAGTGCCAGCACGGCGTCTCCGTGTTGCGCGATGCCGTGGACAACATCACGCTCCGAGACGATCCCGGCCAGCCCGCCGTCCGCGCCAATCACCGGCACGGCGCCGATGCGGTTTTCGGTCAGCAGCCTGACCAGCGACGAAACCGTCTCGTGCGGCGTAATGGTGACGACATGACGACCCTTTTGTTCCAGGACTTCTGAAACCTTTGCCATATTTCGATCTCCTTGGCGCTGGATCTCAGGCCCATATCTAACGCAGGTCACTCTATTTTGCCGTCCGGGGTTGCGCGAGTCAGCACTACCGTCAGGGTAAATTTGCACGTTGGTCAAATGGATTTCAAGCAGCCAGCAAAGCTAAGAATCGGTCATCAGCGACCATCATTAATTCGCTATGCTTTTCACTACTCTTTTTGATGACATTGTTGACCTTGCCCGGTTCGGCTCGAGCGCAGCCGGCAACGCCGACAGCGCAGCCCACGCCTCCGGGTTTCGGGATGCCTGTCCGGCCGCCGCGTGGCTGGGGTGCCGAACAGTGGGCAAACCTGGGGGCTTCTGTTTGCACGTAGCCGAGAAGGTTCAGAGGCACCAGCCGCTTTCCCCGGAAGAGATCCGCAGCCAGGAGATGTGCTTCGCTATGATAATGCATATGGCAGGCGACCATCGAGCGCGGTCGGCAACGCCCCTCCGCCGCCGCCACCAAAGAATCCACCCAAGTCGCAGCCCAGCCCGGTGCCCGAGATTCCGCCGCAGTCGAATGCCGAATGAGCATCTGGGCTTCGCGCTGACTCGCCGCTTGACGCTCCGCACCGATTGGGAGTACTCCTCGCCAATATGTAGCGTGATTTTTAGTCTGGCATTGCCGCAGAGGGAGGAGGCCATGTCGAGAAGGCAAATTTATCCTCTCATTCGTTATGCGCTGTCGTTACTCTTTTTGGTCGCATTGCTGACTTCGCCCGGTTCGGCTCAAGCGCAGCAGCAAACGCCCGCGATGCAACCCACGCCCCGGGGTTCGTCTTCGCCGGCAAATCCGAATTGGTGTGCGGGGGTGCCGGAAAGTCCTCCCCCGCCTCACTTTGAAAATGTGCCAGGTGATTGGGCCGCCACTTACAAACAATGTTCGTCTGACCTTGGGGCACTACCGCTGCGCGAGCGCCATAGTGTGAAGATTCTCTGTCGACACGCGTGCGGTTTCGCACGAGGCGCCTGGGCAACCTCCAAAAATCCGCCTCAAAAGAACCCATATCCGCAGTCGACTAGTTACCCGCAAGGGCCTTTTCCACTTCCCGGCGGCGGCTCGGGTTATATTGCGCCGCTCGCGCCCTTCCCAACCACACCCTCGGCGACCCCTGCGGCGACCCCGACAGCGAGCGCGCCCCAAGGCTCCGCCGACCCGCCTGGGCCGATACCTGGCGGTGTCTTCGCAGGGGCGGATTTGAGCGCCACCACTAACGGACAGCCGCCTGACGTGGCCGCCGATGTTTCACCGACACAGAATGTCGAGTTCGTCAACGACTTGGGCATGTACGTGTGGGCCAAGCCCACGTTGCCGGTGGGGTCGCCCGCGCCGACCCCTGAGGCTTCGCCGGTTCCGCTGAATACCTTCTGGTGCTCGGGCACGGGTGCAAACGGGCTGCCGTTGAGCGGATGTCTCAACGGAGCACCGATCTCCGGCTATGACCTGACTGACACTCAGGTCGGCTATGACAAGTCGCTCGGCCTATGGCTCGCGAGTACTCTTAACTTCACCGATACGCCGGGCACGGGCACGCCTGATTACGTATACCTTGCAGTTTCCAACACGGGAGATGCGGCGGGAACATGGACTAAGTGGAGCGTCTCGGCGTGCACCGGCTCGTACGCTGATGCCGACCAGCCACTTCTCGGTTGGAGCAATAGTTACGTCGGGGTGGACATACTTTGCTTCAACAGCAACGGAAACTTGGGGCCGGATAATCTGATCGTGGTGCCGAACTCGAGCGTTGCGCCCACGCCCGCATCCAGCCTACCGGCATCAATTACCCCGCCGTGCATCGGAACGACTCCCGCCCGCGACGAAGACGGTGAATATGGGAGCCTGTATCTCGTCGCCTCGGTTGTGCCGGGCGATTCGACGATCAGCGAGCCAGCGGGTTGTGGAGTTCAAGGCGCCAATACTCTGCCGTACGTTCTCGAATATACGGCGGACAACACAGGCGTCGCAGGCAATAACGGCACACTCTGTCAAAGCAACAGTTCATGCGCCCCGCTTTCGGTGAGTCCACAGTTCGGGAACCCCGGCCTATACGACACGCCACATGCGCTCCAGGCCGGTTGCAGCCAACTAAACTGCCAGATCGACGCGAATGTCGCACGCATCACTTCTGCACAAATTCGGCTGGCGGATTTTGCCAACCAGGCATATCCGTTCCTCACGCTCGACTTCGTCAGTGGCTTCCAATCAAACGATAACCTGACGGGCTCACAGGACCTGTGGTTCATTGAGAATGGGGGTACGGGTAGCTGGTGGGCTCTCAGCCTCGCCGGGAACAATTACTGGATTAGCTATCCCACGATCGCTTTGGATAGCGACCTTGACATTTACCTGGGCAGCACGTGGTTCACGGCCGGCATCTATCCGTCGACAGTCTGGGATATGTATCATGGGCTTA
>JBOHWJ010000125.1:0-2427 GCA_050736495.1 Binataceae bacterium (SeqCode)
CGGCGATCATCGAGTCGGGGCTCGACATCCCCAACGCCAACACCATGATCATCAACCGCGCCGACCACTTCGGCCTGGCCCAGCTCTACCAGTTACGCGGGCGCGTCGGCCGCTCGCGCCGCAAAGCCTACGCCTACCTGCTTATCCCCGGCGAGCACATCATCACGCGTGACGCCAAACGGCGCATCGACGCCCTGCGCGAGCTGGTCGAGGCCGAGAGCGGGAGCGGGTTCAAGCTTTCGATGCGCGACCTTGAACATCGCGGCGCCGGCAACCTGCTTGGACGCGAACAATCGGGCGAAATCGCGGCGGTCGGCTTCGAACTTTATACCGAGATGATGGAAGAAGCGATTCGCGAGCTGCGCGGCGAGCCGCAGCGCCCCGACTACGAGCCCGAACTGCGCCTTGGCATACCCGCCTACATACCCGACAGCTTCGTGCCCGACGAGGGCGAGCGCCTGGTGCTCTACCGGCGCATGGCGCGCGCCAACGAGCCGCGCGATTTCGATGAAATCCGCGACGAGATGCGCGACCGTTTCGGCCCCGTGCCAACTCTGATCGAGAACCTCATTGCCGCGATGAACGTGCGCCGCCAGATGAAGGAAATGATGATCCTGAGTGCGATTCTGAAAAACGATCAGCTCGAAATCAAATTCCACCCCGAGGCTCCGCTCGAAACCGCGAAGCTGATTGCCTTGGCTAATGCCAACCGCACCGCGATGCGCCTGACGCCCGCGTACCAGGTGAGCGTGCGGGTCACAACCGGCGGGGAATACGAGCAAACGTTCGCGCAAATCGACGGTGTCTTGCAGGTGCTGGCAGGCTGTGAAAAGTTGGAAAACTGGCCGAGCCGCCCCGCTGGGCCGCTCGCCAATTAGGTTGCGATGAAGAAATACGGACTCGTTTCGCGTCCCGGCCTGCCGATAGCGATTGTTGGCACCGGTGCGATACTCGCCGCCGCGCTCATCGCGCCGCGCCCGGCCGCCGCTCAGCAGGTGATCAATAGCGTCGTCGCCAGCGTCGACGGTAATCCGATTACTTCGCGCGATATTCAGCTTTTCAAGACCACCAATGGCGCGGCCGTAAGCGGAAGCCCCGGCAACGCCAGCGGCGCTGCGTCCACGACCAACCTCAACGACAGCAAGGCGGTGCTGAAGGCGCTCATCACTCAGCAAATGCTGCAGAACGAAGCGCAAAAGTACTCCGACCGCATCGACGACAGCCAGGTCAACAACTACATCGCGAACCTCGAACAGCATGCCCATATCAATGACACTCAGCTCCGCTCCGAACTGCGAACCCAGGGCGTGACCTACGATGAGTTTCGCGCCAACGTGCGCAAACAACTCGAAGCGATGGCCATGATCGACAAGGAGGTCCGCCAGAAAATCGTTATCCCGGACTCCGAAATCGAGGCCTATTACAAGGCTCATCCGGAGGAATTCCAGGTTAAGGAAGAGAAGTACAAGCTCGCACAGATTCTGATCGCGCTGCCGCCCGATGCCACCACCGACCAGGTCGCGGCCGCCAGGAAGAAGGCCGATGAAGTGCGGAAGAAGGCGGTCAACGGCGGCGATTTCGCCTTCCTCGCGAGCGAATACTCCGACGACGATTCCAAAACCAAGGGCGGTGAGCTTGGTTACTTCGCGCCCGGCGATTTGCTCGACTCCATCACTAACGGCATCGCGGGCCTCAAGCCGGGCGCCATCTCACCCGTAATCCGTAGCAAGTACGGCTTCCACGTCATCAAGGTGGAAGAGCACGACAAGCCCGGTGAGAAGCCGTTCGGCGAAGTGAAGGACCAGATTCGCGACAAACTGATGACGGAGCAGGCCAAGACCGAGTTCCAGACCTGGGTCGACAAGGACCTGGTCAAACAGCATTACGTCGAGACCATGAATTGAGGGCGATAGCGGCATCGAAGAGGGCGCCGCTGCTAGCGGTGAGCATGGGCGACCCGGCCGGGATTGGCGCGGAGGTAATTCTCAAGGCCGCAGCCGAACTGGCCCGGCGGCGCTCCGCACCAGCGCTTGCGGTGGTGGGCGACCTCGACGCCATGCGCGCGGCGGCGCGGCGGACGAGAAGCGACGTGCCGCAGCCACGCGAATGGTGCCTCGGCACCAAGCCGTTGCGCCCGTCGGACGGCCTCGCCGTCATCTGCGACGGCACGCTTTCCTCCAAGGCCGCCGAACCGGGCTGCCCCACCGTCGAAGGGGCCGACGCCGCCTATCGCTACATCCTGACGGGCGCGCGGATGGCGCTGGCGGGCGAGGTCGACGCACTGGTCACCGCGCCCATCAACAAGGAATGGCTTAACCGCGCGGGTCATCATTTTCCCGGCCACTCGGAGCTGCTCGCCAAGCTCTCCGGCGCGCGGCTATGGCGCATGATGTTCGCGGGTGATCAGTTGCGGCTGGCGTTGGTTAC
>JBOHWJ010000126.1:0-6909 GCA_050736495.1 Binataceae bacterium (SeqCode)
GTACCTGATCGATCAGGCCGCCAAAAAAGCGCATATGACATCCCCCGAGTACGTTAAACACGTACTCGAAACCAATGCGCCGCCTAAAATCACCGAGAAAGACGCGCAAAAATATTACGACGCGCACAAGAATGAAACTTCGCGGTCATTTGCCAGTGTCAAGCCGGCGTTGATCACCGCGCTCCAGCATCGGCAGGACAGCCAGCTACGCGACCAGATGGTCGCGAAACTGCGTGGCGACTATCCCATCGGCATCATGCTGACGCCGCCGCGTGTCCAGGTCGCGAGCGCCGGTCATCCGTCGGAGGGCCCCGCTGGCGCCCCTGTTACGATCGTTGAATTTGCCGACTTCCAATGTCCCTTTTGCCGTGGCGCGCTCGACTCCATCCGTGCCGTCAAGGCGAAGTATGGCGACAAGGTCCGGTGGGTCTTCATGGATTTCCCGCTCGGCATCCACGCCCATGCGATGGACGCCGCCAATGCGGGACGCTGCGCCGACGCGCAACATAAGTTCTGGCCCTTCCACGACGCGCTGTTTGCCGACCAGTCGAAGCTGGCGCCGAATGACTTAAAGGCCACCGCCAAGCGGGTCGGGCTTAACTCCAAGGCCTTCGACAAGTGCCTCGACGACGCCACCTACCAAGCCGGTATCCGAAAGGACATGGCCGAGGGCAGCGAGTTGGGCGTGACCGGCACGCCCACCTTCTTTGTCAACGGACGCGAGCTGGTGGGCGCGCGTCCGCCGCAGGCTTTCGACGAAATAATCAGCGATGAGCTGGTGAATGCGGAAAAGCCGCAGAAACAGGCGAGTGCGAAGTAACGGCGGCCACTGTCAATCGGGTAAAGGTGGATGGCGAACGCCGTTGTGAGGCTTCGAGCCTTTCGCCACTTGACGCAAGCGCGGCGGCTGTCCATGGTAAGAGTCCAAACTTAAGCAAAGCTAAAATTACCTATGGCGGTCAGATTCCCTTCGACGGATTATTTCAATGCGCTCAAGGCCCGCATGGCGGCCGAGCAGGAGCGTTTTCGGCGTCTCGGCTTCATCGACACCACTTTTGGCGTCGCGGTGGCCGACAACGGACGTTCGCGCAGCTTCGTGCTGGCCTTCGAGGTCTTCGAGCTCAAGGACGTGAGCGAAGTTGAGCGTATCGACGCCGCGCAGGTCGACTTCGTGATCGAGGGCGGCGTCGCGGTATGGCGTGAGATGATCGAGAACATCCGGCGTAACGGCGAAGCCGATACCCGGCACGATATCAATACGCTGACCCATTTCGGTGAGGCGTTGAAGGTGACTTACGACGATCCGGAAGGTCACGACAAACTTTACCGCTTCATGGAATCGATCCAGGAATTTTTCGATTTGGGTAGCCAGGTCGAAGTCAGTTTTTAGTCATGGCGGGAGACCCCGATGAGTTATTTGGCGACGACCAACTTTTTCGAGGATCGCAACTTCGTCGATAAGTGGCTTTACACGATTCGCACTGGCGAACTCGACCTGTCGTGGATGAAAGCGGCGACCGAACGGGTCAAGCCCAAGGCCGACAATCCGCGCCGCGGCCTTATCTATCGCGACATCAGTCTCGGCAGCTACGGCGTCGACGCGATTCCCGAGAAGGCGCGCGACAATCGTTCGTACGCGCCGCGGGGCGCGGAACTGCCTGACGGGCTGCCGGATTCCCAGCCTTGGGTCTCGCGCAATAGCGAGTTGTGGGCGCATAACACCGACGGCTATTACGAAGAGGCGGTGACGCGCCAATGGAATGCGACCACCGACATCCTGTGGGAGCGGCTGGAAGGGGTCGAGTTGCCCGAGGCGACCGGCAAGGCGCTCTCGCAACTGATGACGTTCCTCACCGAAGTCGAAATGATCGCCACCGACACGCCCGCGATGTGGCTGCCGCGGCTCAATCCCGACTTCATCGAGGTCAAGGCGTTTATCGCGGCGCAGGCGATGGACGAGGCGCGCCATACCGAGGTCTTCCGCAAGCGCGCGCTCACGACCGGCTACGGCCTGTTGCAGGCGAGTCCGCTCAATGAGATTGCGCTCAAGCATCTGCGCGACGCCGACTCCTTCAGCGAGATGTCGCTCGCACTGCACCTGGTGGCCGAAGGCAATGTGCTGACACTGTTTCGTTTCAGCGAATATCTGTCGCCGACCGATGTCGACAAGAAGATTTTCCGCCTGGTGATGCAGGACGAGGCGCGCCATGTTGGCTACGGCATGCAGCACTTCAAGTGGGTGCTCGAGCATTTTCCCGAAAAGCGTGAAGTCCTGCACCGTCATCTCGACGAAGCCGAGAACATGTCGTTCGCCAGCGGCGCCGCCACCGAACTGACCGAGGCCTTTATCGTCCTCGCGGGCGGCGGCCTCAAGCAAGAGAATATCGAGCAGGGCGTCCGCATTACGACCGCATTCCAGCTCAAGCAGATGCAGGAACATTTCGAGCGGCTGGACAGGTGCGGGATGCCCGAGCGCAAGAACGTCGATCGCTCGAAGCTGTGGGCGATGTTCGAGTTCGGCCGGGCTGCCGCCGCCGAAGCGGGAATTAAGTTCTAGGGACAAACGCTCAGGAGCAGACGCGCGCCGTGGCTTTTTACGCTGACAAGGATTACACCGAGGACCAGGCCATTCTCGAAGCGATGCAATCCGTGATGCAGGGCAACCTGACCCTGCAATGGATGGACGTGTACACTGAGAAGGTCAAGGGCCGGCCCTCCGACCCGCGCCGCGGCCTTACCTACCAGGACCTCGACCTCGGCAGCTACGGTTACAGCGAGATTCCGGAATTTGTCCGCAACCAGCAATCGATGGTTGCGCGCGGCAGCGCAAAATCAGGCCGTCTGCCCGATATGGGCTACCTCGTCAATCGCAAGTCCGACGTGTGGTCGGACAACGTCACGGCGTTATACGAGGAGAGCAAGTCGCGGCGATGGGCGCCGGCGGTCGATGTCCCATGGAGCGAGCTTGATGCGAAACCGCTGGCGCCGGAACTCGAAGCCGCCTGCGCGCAACTCTACACCTTCTTGCAGGAATGTGCCGCGGTCGCGATGGATTTCCCCTCCCGATGGGTCGCGCTTATCAACCAGGAATTTATTGAGCAGAAAAGCTTCCTGTGCGCGCAGATGCTCGACGCCGCGCGCCAGCTCGAGGGCTTTCGCAAGCGCGCACTCTATGGCGGCGCGGGACTGAAGCGCGCCGCGGCCGCCGCCGAACAGGGGCTTAAGGAGTGGCTCTGGGTCGACAGCTATCCGCAAGGATCGCTCGCGATCAACGTCGCGTTGCAGGGCTTTTTGCTCACAACCTACCGCCAGACTGCGGCCTTCGCGCCGGCCCGCACCGACCGCGTCCTGATGGGCCGTGTGATGCAGGACGCCGCGCGCCATACCAGTTACGGCTACGGCGCCTTGCGCTATCACTTGGCGCATCAGCCCGCCCAGAAGGCCGCGCTCAACGCATGGCTGGACGGAGCCGAGCACGTGATGCTCGCGCTGCTCGGCAGCCCCGAATTGTTGGAGCCGATGATCATTGTATGCGGCGGTGGATTGGAGGCGGCGCAGGTGAGAGCGGGCCGCATAGCCACTGTGAAGTATATTCGGCTGGTCGTGCATGAATATCTCGAACGCGTCGAATCCGCCGGCCTTGCCGGCCGCGCCGCGACCAGCCGCCTCCCCGTTATCATCTCCAGCATCAGCGTCCAGAAAGAGGTATAACTTAAGATCGCTGGGCGGCAAGGCCGCAACCCCTCGGCGATGCTCAGGGCCTTATTCTGAGGCCGCTCAAATTCTCACTGGCGCTTTCCGCGCTCGATGTCCATCCCATTTTGCCGTAGGCGTTGCGTAGGCGGGCTTTATTCATTAGGCGCGGATTCCGCGGGTCTGGTAGCGTTGAGAGCCAGGAGAAATGCGCGATGGCGAAGGACAACTATGACCTCGACCTGTTCGTGATTGGCGCGGGTTCCGGCGGAGTACGTGCAAGCCGGATTGCGGCGCAATACGGTGCGCGCGTCGCGGTTGCCGAAGAGCGCTACCTCGGCGGCACCTGCGTCAACGTCGGCTGCATCCCCAAAAAGCTGTTGGTCTACGCCGCTGAATTCAACGACGCCTTTGAGGATGCCGCCGGCTTCGGGTGGACGCTCGGACCGCGCAAATTCGACTGGCGCACGCTCATCACCAACAAGGACGGCGAGATCGCACGGCTCAACGGCGTCTACGAACGGCTGCTTAACGCCGCGGGTGCGAAAATCCTGCGCGGCCATGCCGAAATTATCGACGTCCATACGGTCGCGCTGGGCGGCCGCCGTTACACCACCGAATACATCCTGGTCGCGACCGGAGGGTGGCCGGTGATACCGCGTGTGCCGGGCGCCGATCTCGCGATAAGTTCAAACGAGGCGTTTTACCTGCCCGAGTTTCCCGAGCGCGTGATTATCGTCGGTGGTGGTTATGTCGCGGTCGAGTTCGCCGGAATTTTTGATGGTCTCGGCGCCAGGGTGACGCTGATTCATCGCGGCGAAGTCTTCCTGCGCGGCTTCGACGATGATTTAAGATGGACGCTTGCCGACGAGATGCGCAAGCGCAAAATTGAGCTGCGCTTCAACGCCACCGTCGAGCGAATCGAAAAGCGCGGCGGCGCGGTCCGCGTGACGCTGAATGACGGCGCGCAAATCGACGCCAACCTCATCATGTACGCGACCGGCCGGACGCCCAACACCAAGGAGATCGGCCTCGATCGCACCGGCATCGCGCTCAATCGCCATGGCGCAGTCGTCGTCGACAAATACTCGCAATCATCAGTGCCGAATATCTACGCGATCGGCGACGTAACCGATCGCAGGAACCTGACGCCGGTTGCGATCGCGGAAGGAGCCGCGGTCGCCGAGACCCTGTTCAATCGCATTCCGATGGCGGTCGAATACGAAAACATCGCGTCCACCATCTTCAGCCAGCCTCCGGTCGGCACGGTCGGCCTGACCGAAACAGAGGCGCGCGAGTGTTATGGCGCTGTCGATGTCTACAAATCGTCGTTCCGCCCGCTCAAGCATACGCTGAGCGGACGCGACGAGCGCACCTTCATGAAGCTGGTGGTCGAGCCGGCGAGCGGACGCGTAGTCGGATGTCACATGGTGGGCACCGATGCGGGCGAGATAATCCAGGGGCTGGCGATTGCGCTCAAATGCGCCGCTACCAAGGCGCAATTCGACGCGACCATCGGGATACATCCGACGGCCGCCGAGGAGTTCGTGACGATGCGCGAGAAGGCATAAACCGGTGCGGCCGCGCGCTCCGATGCGCTTGCGTTAACGGTTCGTCTCCCGGCTTCGCATGCCTGTGATCCAAGTGCGGTTTTACGTATGGGCGATGAAACGCACCGAGGGCGGCTTTTGTCCACGTCGCCGCCCGGCAGGAAAAGCATCTCCAAAACGCGAGCGAAATTCATAACGAGGCGAAGCGTGGGGCGTCCGCGTATCAGATTCGAGCCGGACATGGAGTGTTCCCGAGGGAACCGTCGATCCGGTGCGCTTAATCTTGCCTACACTCGCCAATATGGACAAATGAGACTATATTTGTTGTGCAGGGAGCACGGTGAAATCTGTTTGAAAAGGAGCACATGATGCGGGGGTTCAAGCAATTTCTCATGCGCGGCAACGTCGTCGACATGGCCGTGGGGGTGGTGATCGGTGTTGCTTTCGCCGCTGTGGTGGCTGCGCTGGTCAAGGATCTGCTGACCCCGTTGATCGCCGCGATCGGTGGGAACCCGGACTTTTCGTACATTTTTTTCACGCTCAACAAAAGCAAATTCATGATCGGCGACTTCATCAACGCGATTATTTCCTTCGTGATAATCTCGGCGGCGGTCTACTTCTGCGTTGTGCTGCCAATGAACACGCTGGTCGCGCGCTTTCAAAAGGCGCCGGCTGCGCTCGCGCCGACGACCAAAAAGTGCCCCGAATGCGCGAGTGAGATTCCAATAGTTGCGAAGCGCTGCGCGTTCTGCACGTCGGCGGTGTGAGCGGGCGGTCACCAGAGGTACGTGCTTACCGCATGAAGCCCCGTGTTTCGCGCAAACGCCTCGTCTGAGGTGGGACGGAACGCGCAGGCTTGGTAAGGCGAGGCCGCGATATGGTTACATGCACGGTGGCTTGATTGTACGATTGGTGGGATCGGTGGTTCTTCCAGTGATGGAGGCCCGCCCCGGGAGCGACTCGGCAGACGGCCAGGAACAGCGAGCGGCACGCGCCCGCAAAAAAGCAGGCGAACGAGGCTGAGCGAGAATGCGGCCAATGTGCGCCGGGGCCCGGTGCTTCGCCCGCCGCCGCGCTGTGGCTTGGCGCGGGCCTGCTAACAATCGGTTTCGGCGGATGGGTCGTTGCGGTCGCATCGCAAGTGTACCTTGCGCATACCGCACTCGGCAGCCTCGACCCGGCTATCGCTCGCTACATCGAGGCGCATCGCGTGCACTGGATGGTGCATTTGATGTGGCGCATTACGCTGCTCGGCTCGCCCTGGTTCACGCTGGAGGTGGCTGTGGCGGGAGGTCTCGCGATGCGTATGCTGGCGCGAAGCTGGCGTGCCCTGACGCTACTCGTGCTCGCCTATGCCGGCGCGATAATCCTGGAAATCGCGTTGAAACTCACGGTGGCGCGGCCGCGGCCGCCGGCCGCATGGATGGCGGTGATCGTCTCGGGCGTTTCGTTTCCGTCGGGGCATGCGGCGCGTGCGGCGGCGCTCTACGGCATGCTGGCTTGCGTGATCGCGGAATTGCACGGGAACTGGCGTCGCCAGCTTTGGATAACCGCGGCCCTGCTGGCACTGCTGGTCGGAACATCGCGCGTCTATCTCGGCGTGCATTGGGCGACCGACGTTATCGGCGGATGGATCATCGGCGCGGCGTGGCTATGGGTCGTGATC
>JBOHWJ010000127.1:0-2309 GCA_050736495.1 Binataceae bacterium (SeqCode)
GTTTGTGGCTGCGTTCGACTGCCTGCTGAATCGCCGCCATCAGCACTCCACCTTTGACAGGCTTTTCGAGAAAGTCCACGGCCCCGGCCTTCATCGCGGTGACGGTGGCAGGAATGTCGCCATGACCGGTGATGAAGATCATCGACAGATGCGGCAGCTTCTCTTGTAGTGTCTCCTGAAGCTGGAGGCCGTCGAGATCGGGCATACGCAAATCGGAAACCACGCACGAAACGGATTCGAATTCTGGACTGGCAAGAAACTCCGCAGCGGACGCAAAAGCGTGGACCGCGTGATCGGTGGATGTAAGCAGTCGCACTAATGATCGTCGAATCGAGTCGTCGTCGTCCACAATAGCGATTTGTGTTTTTTTCTCGCTCATTATGGCCGCGGGAAGAGCCGCCTAGGCGAACCCTTGAGGCTGGCAGGGAAGCACAATCTCGAACGTGGTCCCATGCCCAGGAGTGGATGAAACGGAAAGCCGTCCACCATGAGCTTCGATGATCGAACGCGAAATTGACAGGCCCATGCCCAGCCCGCCGGACTTCGTCGTAAAAAAGGCGTCAAAAATGCGTGGCATTACATCTGTGGGGATTCCCTTGCCGGAGTCGCGTACCAATATCAGCGCCCAACCGAATTCCCGCGATACCACTTGCACAGCGACCTCTCGGGAGCCTCGTGCGACCGGGGCAACGGCGTCGAATGCGTTGAGTACCAAGTTAACTATCGCCTGCTGCAACTGCACTCGATCGGCAAGAACGACGGGCCGCTGCTCTACTTCGACTGAGAACGACAGGTTGTGGATCAAGGCATCGGTGTGAACTAATCGGCCGATCTCAGCAACCACTTCGCCAAGGTCGAGCGCCGATTTCTTAAGCTCGTCGCGGCGAAAAAGCGACCGCAAGCGCCGGATCGTCTCACCGGCCCGGGTGTCATCCTGGATAATGTCCGCAATCGCGGCTTTAACCTCGTCGAGGTCCGGGCTTTTGTTCTGCAGCATGCTCTGGACGGCCTCGGCGTTGTTCAGGATGGCCGCCAGCGGCTGATTGAGTTCATGCGCCATGGATGCGGCAAGCTCGCCCATCGTGTTGACGCGCGAGACGTACGTGAGCTCGCTTTGCAGCCGCAGCATCTCGTTCATTGCGCGCTTTCGCTCGAACGCGTATCCGAAAATCTGTGCCATTCTTTGAAGCTGCAGGACAATGTGTGGAGGCCACGCACGCTGGCGATGGAGAGATCCGAACCCTACGGCCGCGACGACGGCACCTCCGACACTTATGGGTATTATGACGTTGGCCTTGGGACCATAGCGTCCAAAGCTCTCGCGATCTATAAGCGCTTCTTCGGGAAGTTCGTCCACGTTCGGGATTATTACCGTCTCTCCGGCGATCATCTTTGCTTTGGTCCACGGCAACAGAGCGTTAGTGTCCAGTGATTTGCCGACCACCGCATAACGCTCATCGCTAACCCACCCGTGGCTGAAAAAGGCAAAGCCATCGCCGGGGTTAATCTGCGCAATGGTACTACGGTCCAAGCCAAGAGCCTGAGCGATACGTTGCAGCGAGCGATTAATCTCATCATCAATCTCAGCCAGGGAAACCCGGACGAATGTTGCTGATAACTCGGCTACGAGCTCATTGAAGCGCCTGCTCTGGTCAGACGAAATTCGCGAAGGCCGCCTGACCATCGGTTTGAGCCGATTGCCTCTATCGGATGTCCTGCGCTGCACAATCACCGTACTGTAATCCTGCGTAATTTCCCTTTCAAGCCTGTTGGTGCTGTGTCTGCTCAATTAAGAGTGTAATAAAGTTAACAATCAATTGTTGACCTATCGATGCCGATAATCGATTGTGACTTTGTTTGTTGCTAGGCGTGAATGCTGGTGGCGAATGCCGTAGACAGCGCAGTGAGCAACGACTCGCGGCTGAAGGGTTTGAATAAGATGGCGACTGGATTAGCCCGGCGCATCAACTCGCGAGTGGCCTCATCGACATGGCCAGTGATCATTATTGCCGGCAATCGACATCCCGAGGCGGCAAGGGTCTCGCAAAGTTCGACGCCGGTCATATCCGGCAGGTGAACATCGATCACAAGGCAGGCATTCGTCTTCGGAATATCGCTCTCGAACAGCGCACGTGGCCGCGCAAATGCTCGCACCTCGAAGCCCGCGGACACCATTAGTCTGCGCAGTGCGCGAAGAACTGAAAGGTCGTCTTCCACCAGAACTACGACGCGCTTGCCTTCGTCTATCAAGATGTTGGGTCGCCTCTTGATTCCGGTTGCCCGTCCGCAATACCCGTGCTGCCGGAGTT